>DATMJR010000312.1:0-3679 GCA_035553775.1 Miltoncostaeaceae bacterium
GTCCGCGGGGTGGCGCGCCCGGCGCCCGGCGCCCGCGACGCTCGCGGTGGTGCTGGCGACCCTGCTGCACGCGGCGGTCTACGCGCGCCTGTCACTGCAGCGCCAGGAGGCGTTCTGGCAGGCGCGGTACGACCTCGGGAACATGGTGCAGGCCGTCTGGGGCACCGCCAACGGCGATTTCCTGCTCACCACGCGCAGCGACGGGGAGCAGATCACCCGGCTCGCCGCGCACGTGGACCCCCTGCTGGCGCTGCTCGCGCCCCTGTGGTGGGTGTGGCCCTCGCCGGACATGCTGCTCGTGGTCCAGGCGATGGCGGTCGCCGCGGGGGCACTGCCGGCGTTCTGGCTCGGCCGACTGTGGCTGGGCGACGACCGCCTCGCCCTCGCCGGAGCGGCGGCGTACCTGCTGAGTCCCGCGCTCGGCTGGGCCACCGTCACCGAGTTCCATCCGGTCACGCTGGTCGCACCGCTGCTGGTGTTCGTCGTGTGGGCGGCGGCGACGGGGCGCGACCTGGCGCTCTGGGCCTGCGCCGTGCTCGCCCTGCTGGGCAAGGAGCACGTCGGGCTGACGGTCGCCGTGATCGGGCTCTGGGTGGCGTTCGGCCTGGGGCGGCGCCGGACGGGGCTGGCGCTGGCGGCGGTGGCGCTCGCGTGGACCGCGATCGCGGTCCAGGTCATCATCCCCCGCGCCAACGAGGGGGCACCGAGCGTGTTCCTGGGCAGCCGCTACGGCGACCTCGGGCAGTCACCGGGCGAGATCCTGGTGACCCTGCTCACCCGGCCCCACGTCGCCGCCGGAACCCTCGTCGACGCGGACCGGCTCACCTACGTCCTGGCGCTGGCGCTGCCGGTGGCGGGGCTCTTCATGCTGGCGCCCCTGCTGGCCGCGGCGGCCCTGCCGGACCTGCTGCTGAACACGCTCTCGGCACGCCCCGAACAGCATCAGGTCGAGTACCACTACGTCGCCCTGATCGCCCCGGTGCTGGTCGTGGCGGCCATCCGGGGCATCGCCGCGCTGCGCGCCCGCGCGGGGGCGGGCTCCGGGATCCGACCCCGGCTCCCCGGCGTCGCCGCCGGCGCCCTGGTCGGCGCGTCCCTGGTGGGGGCCTGGCATCTGGGACCGCTGCCGGTGTGGGCGCATCTGGCCGGCAGCGACTGGCGCAACAACGAGTACGTCGTCGACGACCACGCCCGGGTCCTCGCGCGCGCCGTCGCGCTCGTGCCCGGCGATCCCGAGGTGGTCGTGTCGGCGACCAACCACGCCGGGGCCCACCTCTCGGCGCGCCGGCGCATCTACACGTTCCCCGTGGTGCGGGACGCGGAGTGGGTGGTGGTCGACCGGCGCCGGCCGGAGACGACCATCAACGCCGACGAGGGCGACCTCGCGGCCACGCTCGCCGCGCTGCGCGCCCGGCCGGACATGCGGCGCGTCTTCCACGAGGACGGGGTCAGCGTGTTCCGGCGCACGGGCCAGACCAGCACGGCGAGGGCCACCAGCAGCAGGTCGCGCACCCCCAGCAGCACCACCGGCGTGAGCGCGAACTCCTCGGTGAGCGCCCGGTAGCGCTCGGGGAACACCTCCGCCGACAGGACCATCGCCACCGCCAGCACCAGCGCCGCACGGGGGCCGCGGCGCGGGCCCGCCAGCGACACGAGCGGCACCAGCCACAGCAGGTACTGGGGCGACAGCACCTTCCCGAGCGCCACCAGGGCCGTGAGGGTCGCCGCGAGGACCGCGACCGTGGCGCGCGCCTCGGCGAGGGCGTCGCCCCGGGGGCGGCGCGCGGCCGCGCGCGTGGCGAGCACCAGCACCGCCACGCTCAGCAGGGATCCCAGCGTCGCCAGCGCGTCGGGGAGGGTGCCGGTCAGGTTGTCGCTGCCGTAGCTCGTGACGTGCTGGAGCCCGGTCCCCGCGGCGTGGTGCAGGGTGAGCAGCACGGCCGCACCGAGCGACTCGATCTGCAGAGGCCGCTCGAGGTGGTAGGCCACCACCTGCCACGCCCCGCGGGGCGACGCCGCGACGGCGGGCGCGAGCCCCGCCGCCACGACGCCCACCGCGAGGGCGGCGTCGCGCGCCGCCGTGGGCCATCCCCGGGCCCGCGCGTGCGCCACCAGCACCAGCGGCGCGAGCACCAGCGGGACGAGCTTCAGCAGGGTGGCCACCCCCAGCAGCACCCATACGGTGCGCCACCGGCCCGCGACGAGCGCCCGCACCACCAGGGCGAGCAGCGCCGCGACGGCCAGGTCGTAGCGCGTCTGCACCAGCGGCCCGAGCAACGCCGGCGACGCCCCGGCCACCAGCGCCCCCGCCCACTCGGCGCGGGGGCCCAGCCCGAGCGCGCGCGCCGACCCGGCGGTGGCGACCACGGTCACCGCGAGGCACACCAGCATCAGGGCCGAGAAGCCGAGGGCGTACCCGCCGGGCAGGACCCCCGCGACCCAGAACAGGACCGCCGCGAGCGGGGGGTACTCCAGCCGGAAGTCGGCGTACGGCAGCTCGCCGAGCGCGATCAGCCGGAAGGTGCGCTCGTACACGGGCAGGTCGCCGAGCTCGAGCTCCCACCAGGCGCGGTACTGCGCCACCCAGAGCACCGTCGCCAGCACGACGCCGGCCGCCGCCGGCAGACCGGCGCGCGGCGCCCGGGCCGGCGGCCTCAGCACGGCAGGGCCGCCGTGGCGACGCCCCCCTGCGCGGTCGCGTTCCACACCGCCACCGCGCCCCCCGGGCCGACCGCCAGCCGGGGCGCCGCGCCCTCCCGGCCGCGCCGGGTCAGACGCGCGCAGCACGCCCACACCCCGTCCGCCGCGCGGGACCGCACCCGCAGCGCCAGGTCGACGCCGTCCAGCTCCTCCAGGGCGAGCAGCACCCGCCCGTCGTCGCCGAGCAGCAGGTCGGGCGCCCCGGCCTGCCCGCGCGCCGGCACCGTGGCCGCCGGGCTCCAGCCGTCCGGGCCGGCGACGGCCAGGCGCACCCGGTCACGCCCGCCGTGCCGTTCCGGCCATGCCACGGCCGCCTGCCCGCCTGCGGCGGCCGCGGCCGCGGGACCCAGCGGGACCGGCCCCGGGACGCGCGGCAGGCCCCGCGCCCGTCCGGCGACCGGCCCGAGTGCCCGCACCCGCCAGCGCCCGCCGGCGCCGAGGCGCGCCGCCTCCACCACCTGATCGCGCGCGCCCGCGTCACGGCGCCAGGCGACGACCGCGCCACCGTCGGGGGCGAGCGCGACCCGCGGCTCCGCCGCGCGGCCGGCCGGGTCGGACAGGTCGCGGGCCGGCGCCCAGCGCCCGTCCCGCCGCACCCGGGCGCGCACCACGCGGCGGTCGCCGCGCCCCTCGTTCCAGGCCACCACCGTCACCCCCGGGGTCGCCGCCACCTGCACCTCGCGCACCGGCCCGCGCGCCACCCCCATCGGGCGCGCCGGCGACCACCGCCCGTCCCTCCAGGACGCGACCCAGGGCCCGCGGGCGTCGCCGCCCCACGCCGCCGTCACATCCCCCGGCGTCGCGGCGACGGCGGGCCGCGGCGGCGTCGGGGTGGGCGGCCCCAAGGTGCGGGGGTCGCCACCGTCCACGCGCCCCCGGACCCGGGTGTCACCGGCGCCCGCACCCTCCCAGACGACGGCCGTCCGCCCGCCCGGCGCGGCGGCGACGCGCGGGCGGGCGGACGGCCGTCGTCTGGGAG
>DATMJR010000313.1:0-8557 GCA_035553775.1 Miltoncostaeaceae bacterium
CGCGTCCGCCGCGCACGCCGTGCCGCGCGCGGTGGCCGCGCCCCGCGCCGCCGCGCGTCGGCGCCCCGCGCCGCGCCCCGCGCGGATGCTGGTGTTCTCCCGGGAGCACACCCTCGTCACCGCCCGGTCGACCGTGCCCGCGGGCCGCCTGATCCTGCAGCTGCGCAACATCGGCGAGGACGGGCACGACCTCGCCATCCGCGACGCCCGGGGGCGCGTGGTGGGCCGCATCCCCGAGATCGCCCCCGGCACCACGGGCGCGCTGCGCGTCACCCTGCGCCCCGGCCGCCACCTGCTGGTGTGCACGCTGCCCGGCCACGAGCACGCCGGCATGACGCGGGCCTTCCGCGTCACCCGGGGGCCGCGCTGATGGCGCGCGTCACCAAGGCGGAGCGCGAGATCGAGCGCCTGCTGTGGCGGGCGGGGTTCGGCGCGCGGCCCGGCGAGGCCCGCCGCCTCGCCCGGCGCGGCCGGCCCGCCGTGGTGCGCGACCTGCTCCAGCCGCGGGGCCCGCAGGTGGCCGGCCCGCCGCCGCGCACCGAGGACGGCCCGCTCGACCCGCTCAACGTGTGGTCGCACGACATGCTGTGGTGGCTGGACCGCTGCGTCCGCACCCGCCACCCGCTCGCCGAGCGGATGACGCTGAACTGGCACGACCACTTCGCGACGTCGAACCGGAAGGTCGGCGACGTGACGCTGATGATGGCCCACTACCGCGTGCTGCGCCGGCACGCCCTGGGCCGCGTGCGCGACCTGCTGCACGCGCTGCTCGACGACGGCGCGATGCGCCTGTGGCTCGACCTGGCGGGGTCCGACCGGCGGGCGCCCAACGAGAACTTCGCGCGGGAGCTGTTCGAGCTCTTCACGCTCGGCGTCAACAACGGCTACGACGAGGACGACGTCCGCGCCGCCGCCCGCGCGCTGACGGGGATCACCTTCGACTGGCGCGCCCGCACCTTCGGGTTCGACGACAAGCGGCACGACGACGGCGTCAAGCGCATCCTCGGCCGCACGGGCCGCTTCCGCCCCCACGACGTCGTCGACCTCGCCGTGGACCACCCGGCGCACGCCCCGTACCTCTGCGGGCGCCTGTGGTCGTACTTCACCCCCCGGCCCTGCCCGCCGGCCACCCTGCAGCGCATGGCGCGCGCCTACCGCGCCGCCGGAACGGACGTGCGACCGGTGCTGCGCATCATCCTGGAGCACCCGACGCTGTACGCCGACCTCGACGCCCCCGACCAGGTCAAGCCGCCCGTGGTGTTCGTCGCGGGCGCGCTGCGCAGGCTGGGCCGGGGCGTCACGACCCGCGAGTGGGGCTGGATGCTCGGCGAGATGGGCCAGGAGCCGTTCTACCCGCCGAGCGTGGCGGGTTGGGACCAGGACGAGGCGTGGTTGACGCCGGCAACGGTGCGCGCCCGGTTCCACGCAGTCTCGCGGCTCCTCAGGGACGGCGTGCCCGAGGGCGGCGTCCCGGCCACGCAGACCCCGAGGGCGGCGGTGGCCGCCGCCATCCGCGCCTGCGGCAACCCCCCGGTGAGCCCGCAGCTGCGCCGGGTGCTCGACCGGCACGCGCGGCGGGCGGTGGCGGGCCGCACCGAGCCCTGGGAGGTACGGCACTACTACCCCGAGCGCCAGCGCGTGCTGCGGCACCTGCTGCTCGCGGGGCCCGAGGCCCAGGTCTGCTGATGGACGGACGCCTGCAGGGCCCGGAGGGCCGCGGCACGGGCACGGGCGGCATGCGCCGCGTCGGCTGCGACGAGTGGCGCAGCACGCGGCGCGCGTTCGGCGCGCGGGCGGCCGCCGCGATGCCCGTCCCCGCGGAGGCGCTGGAGGGCCTCGGCCGGCTCGCCGAGGGCGGGGGGCTCACGCGGCGGGACCTGCTCGAGCGCGGAGCCGGGCTGGTGCTGCTGTCGGGCGCGCTCGCGACCCTGAGCCCCCGGGCCGTGATGGAGGCCGCCGCCGCCCAGGCCGCCGCCGCGCCCGACGCCACCATCCTGGTGTCGCTGTACCTCGACGGCGGCAACGACGGGCTCAACACGCTGGTGCCGCTGCGCGACCCGCGCTACCCGGTGCTTCGCCGCACGCTCGCCGTGGCGCCCGAGACCACCCTGCCCCTGCCCGACACCGGCGACTTCGGATGGCACCCGTCCGTGCCCGAGATCGCCGACCTCTACCGGCGCGGCATGGTGGCGGTGCTGCCCTCGGTGGACTACGCGACGCCGGACCAGTCGCACTTCAACTCGGCGAGCTTCTGGCGCACGGGCGTGGTCGGGCCCACGCACGACCGCACGGGATGGCTCGGCCGCACCATCGATGCGGTGGGCACCGCGGACAACCCGCTGCAGGCGGTCAGCGTCTCCGGCACGCTCGACCCGGTGCTGCAGAGCCGGCGCGCGGCGGTCGGCACGGTGCACGACCCGGGCGCGTTCAGCTTCTGGATGCACGACGTCTGGGGCGCGGACGCCTTCACCCGGCCCTACCGGGAGGCCTCGCGCGGTGGGCGGGGCCGCGGCCTCGTGGCCGCCCAGCGCGCGTACCGCAACGCCTTCGACATGGTCGACATGCTGCGGCCGCTGCGCACCGACCGTGAGCACCCCCTCCCGCCGGTGCCGGTCGCCTACCCCGACTCCCCCCTGGGCCGGAAGATGCGCAACCTCGCCCGCATGCTCGGCGCGGGTTTCGGCACGCGCATCGCCGCCGTCTCCTCGGGCGGGTTCGACACGCACGACGACCAGGCGGCGGAGCATCCGGGGCTGCTCGCCGACCTGTCGACGACGCTCGGCGCCTTCCAGGCCGACCTCGGCGCGCGTGGTCTGGCCCACCGGGTGCTCACCCTGGTGTGGAGCGAGTTCGGACGGCGGCCCCAGGAGAACGGCACGGGCACCGACCACGGCGCGGGCGGCCTGCTGCTGCTGGTCGGCGAGCGGGCCAACGGCGGCATCCGCTCCGAGTGGCCCGGCCTCGCCACGCTGGATCCGCGCGCCAACCTGCGCGTGACGACGGAGTTCCGCACGGTCTACGCGAGCCTCCTGGAGCAGTGGCTCGCGGTGGAGGCGGCCCGGATCCTCCCCCGGATCGACGGCGGGCGCCTGCCGCTGGTGCGTCCCGCCTAGGCCGGATCCCCCGGGGCGGGCGCCCGACCGGTGCCCTCGCTCAGCAGCTCCTCGACGGCCGAGGTCACCCGGGCGTCGTCGGGAGCGATCCAGGCGTCGAAGCGCGCGGCCAGGCGCCCGCGCCGGTCGATCAGGTACTTGGCGAAGTTCCAGTCCGGCGGCGCCGACCGGTCGGCGAGACGCGCGAACAGGGGATGGGCCTCCCGCCCGGTGACCGCGGTGCGGGCGAACATGGGGAAGCTCACCCCGTAGTTCAGGCGGCAGAACCGCGCGATCTCGCCGTTGCCCCCCGGCTCCTGCCCGCCGAAGTCGTTGCTCGGAAAGCCCAGCACGACCAGGCCGTCGCCCCGGCGGGCGCGGTGGAGGGCCTCGAGCGCCGCGTACTGCGGCGTGTTGCCGCAGCGGCTGGCGGTGTTGACCACGAGCACCACCCGCCCGCGGTAGCGGCCCAGATCCTCGCGCCGCCCGTCGAGGCGCTCCGCGTCGCCGCGCAGCACCGGCGCGCCCCGGTCGGCCGCGGGCACGAACACCGACGCGGTGTCGGGGGCGGGTGACACGGCGTCGGAGCCGCCGTCGCCGCAGCCCGCAAGGAGCGCCGCCGAGGCGAGGGCGGCCAGCGCGGCGGCGGCGCGGGGACGGGAGGGCGCACGCATGCCGTCCGAGGCTACGCCGGGCCTCCGCGACGCGCAGGGGGGATGCGCGTACGGGCGTACGGTGCGGTGATGCACGCGGACCTGGCCGGAGGCGGGCGCTTCGCGGTGGCGGAGGGCGCCGGCGAGGTGGTCAAGACGGGCCCGCCCGGACCGCTCGCCCGGGAGGCGGCCGCGCTCGCCCTGCTGGCCGGGCGGGCCCCGGTGCCGGACCTGGTCGGACACGACGGCGCGCGGCTCGTGACCCGCCGGCTCCCCGGTACCCCCCGTCCTCTCGGCGCGGCCGGCGGCGACGCCCTGCGCGCCCTGGGGCGGGCGCTCGCCGCCGTGCACGGCGCCGCCGCGCGCGCGACGGCCACCGGCGCCGACCCCGCGGCCCCGCGCGTCTGGAGCGCCGCGGCCTACGGGCGGCGCCGCCGGGCGGACGCCCTCGCCCTGGCCGCCCGCGCCGGTCTCCGACCGCCGTCGCTCCCCCCGCCCGCCGCGGCACTGCCGTTCCGCCCGGTGCACGGCGACCTCGTCGCGGGCAACGTGGTGTGGGACGGGGACCGGCCGGCGCTCGTGGACTGGGAGTTCTGGCGCTGGGGGGATCCGGCCGAGGACCTCGCCTACCTCGCCGAGGTGAACGATCTCGGCGCGGCCGAGTTCGCCGCGGTGTGCGACGGGCACGGCGACCCCGGGGCCGCCGCCCGCGCCGCCGGCTGGCGGCCGCTGGTGGCGCTCGAGGCGGGGGCGTGGTGGTGGGCCGAGGGCCGGCATCTCCGCGCGGCGCCGCTGCTGCGCCGCGCCGGCGTCAGTCCCCCCACCCCTCCCAGTGCACGAACGTCTCCAGGTCCGCACGGGGGCCGGGCCGGAACGACGTCCCCACCGTGTGCGCCAGCGGGATGAGCGCCACCTGCTGGTACTCCTGCCAGGGGATCCCGAGGACCTCGGCGGCCTCGCGCTCGTGGAACAGGTGCAGGGTGGTCCACGCGGTGCCCAGCCCGCGCGCCCGCGCGGCCAGCATGAACGACCACACCGCCGGCAGCACCGACCCGAACACGGACGCCTGTACGACGAGGTCGCGCCCCTCGGTGCGCGGGCGGATGCAGGGGATCACGTGCACCGGGACCCGCTCCAGGTTGTCCGCGAGGTGGCGGGCCGAATCGGTGATCCGCCGCTGCCGCTGCCGGGCGGCGGGTTCCGCGGCGGGGCGGGCGGGTCCCTCGGCGATGCCCTCGCTCCGGTAGCGCTCCCAGCCGGCCCGGTACAGCTCGGCCAGTGCCCGGCGGCGCTCCGGGTCGGTGACCACGACGAAGGCCCAGGACTGGCGGTTGCCGCCGCTCGGCGCCTGCTGGGCCAGGCGCAGGCACTCCTCGACCAGCTCACGGGCCACGGGCCGCTCCAGATCGAGGCGGCGGCGCACCGCCCGGGTGGTGGACAGCAGGGTGTCCGGGTCGAGCGCGGCGGTGTCGGACATGACGGCTCCGGGTCGGCGGGCGTCCGAGTCTAGGACGGGGTGGGCCGCGGGGATGGGGGGATCGCGCGCGGTGCGGCCGCGAACGCTCAGCCGTCGCCTGAGGGGGAGCGTGAGGGCCAGGTCGAGGTGCACCGCGGCGGCGGGAACCCTCCACCCGACGTCCAGGCACGTCCTGCGGGGCGTAGGCTCGCGTCCGTGGAGGTCCACCTCGTCGACGGCACGTGGGAGCTCTTCCGGCATCACCACGCCGTGCCCCCGCACCGTGTCGACGACCGGGACGTCGCGGCGGTGCGCGGCGTGCTGCGCTCGATGGTGCGCCTGCTCGAGCGGGGTGCGACACACGTGGCGGTCGCGACGGACCATGTCATCGAGTCCTTCCGCAACGACCTCTGGCCCGGCTACAAGACCGGCGACGGCATCGATCCCGTGCTGCGATCCCAGTTCGTCCCCCTGGAGACGACGCTCGCGGCCGCCGGGATCGCCGTGTGGCCGATGGTGGACCAGGAGGCCGACGACGGCCTCGCCGCGGGCGCCGCCGTCGCCGCCGCGGACCCCCGGGTGGCGCGCGTGCTGGTGTGCTCACCCGACAAGGACCTGGCCCAGTGCGTGCGCGGCGCCCGGGTGGTGCAGTTCGACCGCCGCGGCGACGGCACGGTCCGCGACGAGGCGGAGATCCGCGCCCGCTTCGGGGTCGGGCCCGACCGGGTTCCCGACTGGCTGGCCCTCGTGGGTGACGCCGCGGATGGCTACCCGGGCATCCCGGGCTTCGGCGCGCGCACGGCGGCGCAGGCCATCCGCCACTTCGGCGGCATCGCGGACATGCCCGCCGACGCGGCCGCCTGGGTCCGCGCCGGGATGCGCACCGGCCCCCGCCTGGCCGCCACCCTCGCCGAGCGACGCGACGAGGCGCTGCTCTTCCTCCGCCTGGCCACCCTGCGGGAGGACGCGCCGGTGATGCCCGGCGGGGTCGACGGCATCCTCTGGCGCGGGCCCGGGGACGGGTGCGCCGCCGCCTGCCGCGGCGTCGGCGCGCCGGAGGTGCCCGAGCGGCTGGAACGGCTGGCCGAGGCGCGCGCGGCGGCAGGCATCGGGGGCGCGACCGGCGGGTAGTGGGACCGGGACGACCCCCGGACCGGAGGACCCCCGGTGACCAGCACCCTGCCCCACGCCGCCGTCCCCGCCGCCGGGCGCCTGCACGACCGCCACCTGATCGGCGGCGCCTGGGTGCCCGCCGCGTCCGGCGCGCGCATCGAGCGGTGCGACCCCTACGACGGCACGCCGCTCGTGACCATCCCCGCCGGCGACGCGGAGGACGCCGCGCGCGCCGTGGCCGCCGCGGCGGAGGCGGCGGCCGGCTGGGCCGCCACCCCCGCGGGCGCACGTGCCGCGGCGGTGCACGCTGCCGCGGCCGCGGTGCGCGACCATGCGGACGAGCTGGCCCTGCGGCAGAGCCGCGAGATGGGCAAGCCGCTGGGGGGCGCCCGGGACGGGGTGATGGCCGGAGCCGGGGCGCTGACGCAGTACGCCGAGCTCGGGCCGGTGCACCGCGGGCGCAGCCTCATGGGGGACCCCGGCGCGGCGGACATGATGGTGCACGAGCCGCGCGGGGTCGCCCTGGCGCTCGTGCCGTGGAACGACCCCATCGCGATCGCCTGCCAGATGCTCGGCGCGGCCCTCGTGACCGGCAACACCGTGGTGTTCAAGCCCTCCGAGCGGAGCCCGCTGAGCGCGATCCGCCTGGCCGAGCTGCTGGCCGACGCGTTCCCGCCCGGCGTGTTCAACATGGTGCTCGGCGACGCCCGGGCCGGGCGCCCGCTGGTGGCCGACCAGCGGGTCGACGTGGTGATGCACACCGGCGCGGTGACGACCGGGCAGGAGATCGCCCGGGTCTGCGCCGGCCGCGGCGCCCACGCGATCCTGGAGCTCGGAGGCAAGGACCCGCTGGTGGTGGACGCGGGCGTCGACCCCCGGTGGGCGGCGGCGCAGGCCGCCTCCGGCGCGTTCGCCAACTCGGGCCAGGTGTGCGTCTCGGTGGAGCGCATCTACGTGCACCGCGACGTCGCCGACCCGTTCATCGCCGCCCTCGCGCAGGAGGCGCGCAGGGCGCGCGCCTCCTGCGCGCCGGGGACCCGCGCGACCCGGACACGGACATCGGCCCCATGGTCGACGAGGCGCAGAGGGAGCTGGTCGCCGCGCACGTGGGCGACGCCGTCGCGCGCGGCGGGCGGGTCGTCTGCGGCGGCGACGCCCCCGCGGGACCGGGTGCCTTCTACCCGCCCACGGTGGTGGTGGTCCCCGACGACAGCAGCCTGCTGATGCGGGAGGAGACCTTCGGCCCGGTGGCGCCGGTGCGGGTGGTCGACAGCTTCGACGAGGCGCTGGCCCTCGCCGACGCCACCCCCTACGGGCTCGCCGCCACCGTGCTCACGCCCGACATGGAGCACGCCCAGCGCGCCTGGCGCACGCTGCGCGCCGGCACCGTCAAGGTCAACGCGGTCTGGGGCGGGGCTCCCGGGGGCGCGGCGCACCCGCGCGGGGTGAGCGGCCACGGGCTGGGCTACGGCCCCGAGCTGCTCGACGAGCTGACGCGCGTGAAGGTGGTGCACCTGCGGCCGGCGCCCCCGGCGGCCTAACCCTCCCGGACCAGGGTGCCGATGTCGGCCGCCAGGTCGTCCGGCGGGACGGGGACGCCCCCGGGGTAGTCGGCCACCTGCCGCCCGGCGCGGTCCACCAGCACGACCCGCGCCGTGTGGAGCGAGGACGACGGGTCGCCGCCGGGCGGCTGCGCGAGGATGCCCCACGCCCGCCACACGGGCTCGAGCTCGGCCCGGGTGCCGACCAGGTAGCGCATCCGTCCCGTGAGGCGGTGGGTCGCCAGGAAGCGCCGGACGTTCGCGGGGGTGTCGCCGCGGGGGTCGACGCTGATCGCCACCACGTCGACGTCGTCGCGCTCGCCGGGCGGCACCCGGTCCAGCGCCGCCGCCACCTGGGTGGCCACGAGCGGGCACACCGTGGGGCAGTCGGCGAACAGGAAGGTCACCACCGCGGGCCGTCCGGGCGCCGGCACCTGCAGCGGCCGCCCGTCGGCGCCGCGTCCCCGGGTGTCCGGCGCGGCGATGGGAGCCGGGTAGGGATCGGCCCGCAGCGGCAGGGCGGCGCGCGCCGTGTCGCCCCCGCGCAGCACGACCCCCACCGAGACGGCGAGCGCCATGAGCGTCGCCGCGGCGAGGGCGCCGAGGATGACGAGGCGACGGGGCACGACGACGATGGTAGACCGCGCCGGCCGCCCCGACGGCGGGCCGGGCACGGCCGGGACGAACGCCGGGGTGCCGGCG
>DATMJR010000314.1:0-7491 GCA_035553775.1 Miltoncostaeaceae bacterium
GTGCGGCCGCGGTCGACCGTGCCCCCGCGCGCGCCGGCGGTCCCGTCCGCGCGGGGGCCGTCACCTCCTCGCTGCCGGCGCCCGCATACCGGGAGCGCGTGCGGCGGGTGCGGTCGCTGATCCGGGACGGCGACTGCTACCAGGTCAACCTGGTGCAGCGGCTGACGGCGCCGTGGGACGGCGACGCGCCGGCGTTCGCGCGGGCGCTGTGGGCGGCGGCCGGGCCCGCATCGCACCGTGCCTACCTCGGCCTGGACGAGGGCGTGCTGGTGTCGGCCTCGCCCGAGCGGCTGGTGGCGACCGCGGGCGGAAGCGCCTGGAGCGAGCCGATCAAGGGCACCGCCCCGCCCGGCGGCGCGGAGGCGCTGCGCGCGAGCGCCAAGGACCGCGCCGAGCACGTGATGATCGTCGACCTCGTCCGCAACGACCTCGGCCGGGTGGCGGTGCCCGGCGGCGTGGACGTGCCCCGGCTGATGGCGCCGCTCGCCACCGCGTACGCCGACCACCTGGTGTCCCGCGTGCGCGCCCGCCTGCGCCCGGCGACCACGGCGGCCGACCTGCTGCGCGCCGTGTTCCCCGGGGGCTCGGTCACGGGCTGCCCCAAGGTGCGGGCGATGGAGGTGATCCGCCGGCTGGAGCCGGTGGGACGCGGACCCGCGTTCGGCAGCCTGGTGGTGGTCGCGCCCGACGGGACCCTGGAGGCCTCGGTGCTCATCCGCACCGCCTGGCTGACGGGCGGCGAGGCCCGCTACTGGAGCGGCGGGGCGGTGACCTGGGACTCGGACCCGGCCGCCGAGCATGCCGAGGCGATGGCGAAGGCGGCGCCGTTCCTGGCCGCGCTGGCGTGAGGTGGGTGCGCCTGGACGGGCGCCCCGTCCGCCCCGCCGCCGCACGGATCACCACGGACGATCCCCTGGTGCGCGCGGGCGACGGCCTCATCGAGACCATGCGTGCGCGTCGGGGCCGCATCGTCCGCCGGGCGGCCCACCTGGATCGGATGGAGGCGTCGGCCGCCGCGCTCGACCTGCCCGTGCCGCCGCGCGCGCGCTGGGAGCGCGAGCTGGACGCCCTGCTCGCCGCCGCCGGCGACGGCGACCTGCGGGTGCGGCTGTGCGTGAGCGCGGCGCCCACCCTGTGGGTGGAGGCGGTCCCCGTCGACCCGCTGCCCGTGCCCCCGGTGCCGCTGCGGGCCGTGGCGCTGGAGGGCACCTGGCTCCCGGACGACCGCCTCGCCGAGCACAAGACCGCCAGCCGGGCCCGGTGGGAGCACGCGCTGCGCCGGGCGCGCGCCGCGGGGGCCGACACGGCGCTGATGCTCGACATGCACGGCCGGCTGGGCGAGTCGCCCGTCGCGTCCGTGCTCGTCCATGTGGACGGCGCCTGGGCGACGGCCCCGGTGCGCGGGCTGCTGCCGGGTGTCGGCCGGGCGGCCGTGATGGAGCTGGTCCCCGTCCGGGAGCGGCTGCTGGAGCGCGACGCGTGGAGCGCGGCGCGGGAGTTGGCGCTGGTGAGCGCCCTCGGCGGCGTGCGCCCCGTGGTCGGGGTGGACGGCCGGCCGGTGGGGACGGGTGCGCCCGGGCCCGCGGCTGCCGCCCTGGCGGGCGCCTACCGGGATCTGGTGGACCGGGAGACGTCCCGCTAGCGCTTCGCCCGCGCCTCCTTGGCCATGGGCGTGGGCACGCGCTTGCCCAGCAGCCGCATCGCCTTCAGTCCCAGCGAGAGCTTCTCGCGGTCGTCGGTGCGCCCGATGTCGAGCCCGGACAGCTCCGCGATGCGGTCCAGCCGGTAGCGCACGGTGTGGCGGTGGGTGAACAGGGTGGCCGCGGTCGCCGCGAGGTTGCAGTCGAACTCGAGGTAGGTGGCGAGCGTCGCCACCAGCTCGGTCTGGTACTGCTCGTCGTAGCGCACCAGCGGCCCCAGCGTGCCGTCGTAGAACCCCGCCAGCTCGTCGGGGCGGTCGGCGAAGATCTGGAACAGCAGCTTGTAGGTGCCGGTCTCCTCGAAGGTGACCACGTCGCCGACGCGGCCGAGCCGCTCCCCGATGGACAGGGCGAGGCGCGCCTCCTCGAGGGCGGCCCCCAGGCGCTCGGGCTCCGGGGTGAAGCGGGAGATCGCGAGCGTGAGCGCGAGCCCGGGGACCGTCTCGCGGGTGGCGGCGATGAGGCGTCCCGACAGCGTCTGCGCACGCCGTTCGATCTCGTCGCGCGCCAGGCCCTCCGGCTCGCGGGGACCGGGCAGCAGCACCAGCAGGCGCCCCTCGTCCCAGTCGACCAGCGCCCGCGGCCAGTGCATGTCGAGCACGGCCCGCACCTGCTGGAGGAACCGGCGGGCGAGGCGCTCGTCGGTGATCACGCGCCCCTGGTCGTGGGGGTCCTCGAGCTTGCCGAGCATCGCCACCGCACCCGGGGCGAGGTCGGCCCCCAGGTGGCGCGCCCGGCGCACCAGCGAGTCGCGGCTGACCGCCTCGCCGGCCATGAGCTCGCGGATCAGGTCGCCGCGCAGCTGCGACTCGGTGAGGGTGCGCACCTCCTGGCGCCCCCACTCCACGGCGCAGGCCTCGGCCATCTCGCGGAGCACCGCGACCTGGCCGACGGTGAGCGGCGGGGGCAGCCACGCCACCACGACGGAGACCGGGCGGTCGTTGCGCCCGGGCACGAGCATCCGCGCCAGGTCGGCGGGGGCGTCGTGGAAGAACGGGCCGAGCACGGAGGCGGGGCCGTGGCCCCGTGCCTCCCGGACCGCCTCCTCGAGCGCGCGCGCCTGGTCGGCGTCGACGCCGGCGTCGGCGAGGACGTCCAGGTGGTCGTCGAGGATCGTCACGGACGCCCCGAGCAGGTCGCGGCAGACCCCCGCGAGCCCCGCGAAACCGCGGCCCTCCACCAGGGGCTGCCGGAAGGCGGCGCGGGCGCGCTCGCCGGCGCGCCGGCCGCGGCGGGCGCCGAGCAGCTCGGAGAGGTCGTCGGCCACGGCCGCCCAGGCGGTCTGCGGCGGGATCACGAGCACGGGGATCGGATAGCCGGCGGGCGGGGCGGCGCGGCAGACGGCGGCCACCACCCCCGCCGGGGCGACCTCGGGCGGCGGGCCGTCG
The DNA here is from genome assembly GCA_035553775.1 of Miltoncostaeaceae bacterium. Classification (GTDB taxonomy): domain Bacteria; phylum Actinomycetota; class Thermoleophilia; order Miltoncostaeales; family Miltoncostaeaceae; genus DATMJR01. Next base: position 3,089 of record DATMJR010000314.1, read on the forward strand.
CCGATCAGCAGATCGCCGTCCTCGGCGGCGTCACCGCCCACCGGACGCACGCCGCGGAGGGTGGCCGACAGGTCCGCGCCGGGGGGGTGCACGTCGCAGCCCGCCAGGGAGGGCATGTCCCGGAGGTCGGCGAGACTGGGGTGGCGCACGGGCGGCCCCGAGTGCCGGGGGTCGATGCGCAGGTCACGGGTCGTCACGGGCCCCAGGATGGGCGTCGCCGCCGGGCGAATCAAGCCACGACCGCGCGTTCCTCCCCGGGGAGCACGCCGCCCCGGGAGCGCTTGGCCCTGGGGCGAAACACCGGCGCGCGTGCGGGGGGTACCGCGGCCCGCGCGGGGGGGTGTACGGTGGTCGCACCGGCGCGCCCGGGGCGGTGCCGGCCGGCTTTGTCCCCAGGGCCAAGGGGACCCGTGCGGCTTTGTACACAGGTCGAAGCACCCGCCTGCACCGCCCGCCCTATCCTCCGTGGGCCCGGCAGGCCCCGGACCCGTCCGGCACGGCGGCCGGGACCGCCGGCCCGGGCCGGCACACCGTCACCATCCCAGGAGGGACAGCGACCCGATGGCCAGAATCCGTACGGCGAACGCAGCGGCCGCGGAGTGGACCCCCGACGTCAACGGCAACGGCAACGGCACGCCGAAGTCGCGTGACCTGACGGCCAACGGCGGGCCGCAGTTCGGCGCGGACGTGTTCGGGCCCCAGGAGCAGCGCCGGCGCCTTCCCAAGGACGTCTACCGCGCGCTGGAGCGCACCGTCGACAAGAGCGAGGAGCTGGACCCGTCGATCGCCGACGCCGTCGCCAGCGCCATGAAGGAGTGGGCGCTCGAGAACGGGGCGACCCACTACACGCACTGGTTCCAGCCGCTCACCAACTCCACGGCCGAGAAGCACGACTCGTTCTTCAGCCCGGTCGGTGACGGCACCGCCCTCGCCACGTTCTCGGGCAAGGAGCTGATCCGCGGCGAGCCGGACGCGTCGAGCTTCCCCACGGGCGGCATCCGCGCGACCTTCGAGGCCCGCGGCTACACCGCCTGGGACCCCACGTCGCCCGCGTTCCTGCAGCGCAACCCCAACGGGACGACGCTGTGCATCCCCACGGCCTTCACCTCGTGGACGGGCGAGGCGCTCGACCACAAGATCCCGCTGCTGCGGTCGATGGAGGCCCTCAACAAGTCGGCGCTGCGGGCGCTGCGCCTGTTCGGGGACTCCGCGACGACCCGCGTCACGACGACGATGGGGCCGGAGCAGGAGTACTTCCTGGTCGACAAGAGCTTCTACTACCAGCGGCCCGACCTGGTGAACACCGGGCGGACGCTGTTCGGCGCGAAGCCCCCGAAGGGCCACGAGCTCGACGACCACTACTTCGGGACGATCCCGGAGCGGGTGCTCGCCTACATGCTCGAGACCGAGAGCCAGCTGATGCGGCTGGGCGTGCCGATCAAGACCCGGCACAACGAGGTCGCCCCCGGGCAGTACGAGATCGCGCCGGTCTTCGAGACCACCAACCTGGGCTGCGACCACCAGCAGCTGCTCATGACCGTGCTGCGCAACGTGGCCCCCAAGTACGGCCTGGTGTGCCTGCTGCACGAGAAGCCGTTCGCCGGCGTCAACGGCTCGGGCAAGCACAACAACTGGTCGATGGGCACCGACCTGGGCCAGAACCTGCTGGAGCCCGGCGAGACGCCGCACGACAACCTGCAGTTCCTGTTCTTCGCCGCCGCCGTGATCAAGGCGGTCGACACCCACCAGGGCCTGCTGCGGGCCTCGGTCGCGACCGCCGGTCAGGACCACCGGCTGGGGGCGAACGAGGCGCCCCCCGCGATCATCTCGATCTTCCTCGGAGAGCTGCTCGAGCGGATCTTCGCGGGCATGGCGAAGGGCGAGATCTACGTGTCGCCGGCCGGGCAGTTCATGGGTCTCGGCTCCCCCGTGCTGCCGAACCTGCCCAAGGACTCGGGCGACCGCAACCGCACCAGCCCCTTCGCCTTCACGGGGAACAAGTTCGAGTTCCGGGCGCTGGGCTCGAGCATGTCGCCCACCTTCCCCAACACGGTGCTCAACACGATCGTGGCCGAGGCCGTCGACGCGCTGTCGGAGGACCTCGAGAACGCGGTCCAGTCGGGCAAGGGCGTCGACGAGGCCGTCTCCGACATCATCGGCAAGGCGTACCGCGAGCACTCGCGGATCGTCTTCGCCGGGGACGGCTACTCGGAGGAGTGGCACGCCGAGGCGGAGCGCCGGGGTCTGCTCAATCTGCGCACCACGCCGGACGCGCTGCCCGAGATCGTCGCCGACCGCACCGCGAGCACGTTCTCGAACTACGGCGTGCTGGACGAGCGCGAGCTGCACGCGCGCTACGACGTGCTGCTGGAGCAGTACATCGCGCACGTCAACATCGAGGCGGAGACCGCCGCGGACATCGCGCGCACGATGCTGCTGCCCGCCGCGCTGCGCTACCTGGAGATCATCGACGACTCGGGCATCGAATCGCTGATGGACGACGTCAAGCCGCTGGTCGAGGAGTTCGTCGGGGCCATCAACCGCCTCGTCGAGGTCAACGAGGTGCACCCGGACGGCGGGATGGAGGAGGCGCTCTACATGCGCGACACGGTCATCCCGGCGATGGCCGAGGTGCGCCGGATCGCCGACCGGCTGGAGCGGATCGTGGCCGACGACCTGTGGCCGCTGCCCAAGTACGCGGAGATCCTCTTCATCCGGTAGGCGGGCCGCCGGCCGGAGCCGGTCCGCGCATCACCCCCGCGAGGGGCCGCCCCCGGGCGGCCCCTCGGTCGTTCCCGGGACCCGGGCGTTAGGGTCCGACCACGGCATCCCGGGCGGCGCCGGCCGGGTCCCGACACGCACACGGCAGGAGCGACATGACGCACGACGAGGTCCTGCGCACCGTCGCCGAGCGCGACGTCAAGTTCATCCGCCTCTGGTTCTCCGACATCCTCGGGCGCCTGAAGAGCGTCGCGATCCCGGTGGAGCAGCTGCCCGCCACGCTGGAGCACGGCATCCGGTTCGACGGGTCCTCGATCACGGGGTTCAACCCGGTCGAGGAGTCGGACATGGTGGCGATGCCCGACGCGCGCACCTTCACGGTGCTGCCCTACCGTCCGCAGGAGCAGGCCGTCGCGCGCATGATCTGCGACGTGCGGACCCCCCTGGGCGACCCCTACGAGGGCGACCCGCGCTACGTGCTGCGCCGCGCCGAGGAGCGCGCGCGGTCCCTCGGGTTCGAGGAGTTCCTCGTCGCGCCCGACATGGAGTTCTTCTACTTCCGCGACTCCCGCGGGACCGAGCCACTCGACGAGGGCGGCTACTTCGACCTCACCACGCTGGACGCGGCGAGCGACGTGCGCCGCGCCACCGTGCTGGCGCTGGAGCAGGTGGGCATCGACGTCGCCTACTCCCACCATGAGAGCGGCCCGTCGCAGCACGAGATCGACATCCGCGGCGCGGACGCCCTGCGGATGGCCGACCAGGTGATGACCTACCGCACGATCGTCAAGGAGATCGCGCACCAGCACGGCTGGTACGCCACCTTCATGCCCAAGCCGATCTACGGCCGCAACGGCTCGGGCATGCACACCAACTTCGTGCTGATGCGCGACGGCCGCAGCGCGTTCCACGACCCGGCGGACGAGCTGCTGCTGAGCGAGGACGGCAGGCGCTTCGTGGCCGGCGTGCTGCGCCACGCCCGGGAGATCTGCTGCGTGATGGCGCAGTGGGTGAACTCGTACAAGCGGCTGGTGCCCGGCTACGAGGCGCCCGTCTACGTGGGCTGGAGCCGCCGCAACCGCTCGGCCATCGTGCGCCTGCCCGGCCACCCCGAGGAGGGCGAGGACTCCGCGCGTCCCGAGCTGCGCTGCCCCGACCCCGCCTGCAACCCCTACCTCGCCTTCGCGGCGCTCCTGCACGCGGGGCTCGAGGGGATCGAGCACGGCTACGAGCTGCCGCCCGCCATGGAGACCAACCTCTACCACCTCACCCACGAGGAGCGTCTGCGCGCCGGCGTCGAGGCGCTGCCCACGACCCTCGGTGAGGCCATCGAGCTCGGCGCCGCGAGCGAGCTCCTGCTGAAGGCCTTCGGCGAGCACATCCACGCCCGCCTCGTGGAGATCAAGCGCGGCGAGTGGGAGGAGTACAACGCCCAGGTGACCCCCTTCGAGATCGCCCGGCACCTGCCCCTGCTCTGAGCCGTCGGGGTGGCGGGGCACCCCGCCTCGCGGGCGCCGTCCGCACCCGGCGCGCCCCCCTCGCGGCGCACGCGCCGCGCCGGGGCGACCCCGCTCCGCACCGCCGGGCCGCGCCGCGCCGCCGCGCTGCGCCCGACCGCCCGAGCCTCCTCCTGCGGCGGCCGGCCCGAGGCCCGGCGCCGTCCCCGCCCCTCCGCGTACCCC
>DATMJR010000315.1:0-3307 GCA_035553775.1 Miltoncostaeaceae bacterium
CCGCGGCGTCGAGCACCCCCCCGTCGTCGAACCGGGCGCCGTAGGCCGCGGCCAGGTCGCCGCGGATGTGGGCCAGGGTGTCCAGCCCGATGAGATCGCCCAGGGCGAACGGGCCCATCGGGACCGGGGCGAGGTCGGTCACGGCGCGGTCCGCCTCGGCGGCGGGCACGCCCGCCTCCCGGGCCGCCCGGTAGGCCGCCGCCATCGCCCGCACCAGCACGCGGTTCACGAGGAACCCGGGGCACTCGCGGACGCGCACGGGGGTCTTGCCCAGACGCCGGGCGAGCGCCTCGCCCGCCGCCAGGACCCGCGGTGAGGTGTCCGCGCCCGCCACCACCTCGACGAGCTCCATCCGCGAGGCGGGGTTGAAGAAGTGCAGTCCGAGCACCCGGTCCGGCCGCGAGGTGGCCCGTGCCATCCCCGTGATCGACAGCCCCGAGGTGTTCGACGCGATCAGCGCCGCGGGGGGCAGGGCGGCGTCCAGGGCCCGCAGCACGGGCAGCTTGACCTCCATCGTCTCGGGCACCGCCTCGACGACCAGGTCGCAGCCGGCGAGGTCCGCGTCGTCGATGGTGGTGGTGATGCGCGCGCCGAGCTGCTCGGCGGCGGACGCCTCCAGCGCGCCCCGGGCGACGGCGCGCTCCGTGAGCCGCCGCGTGTGCGCGACGCCCTGCGCGAGGGCGTCCTCCGCGACGTCCCGCAGCACCACGGGCAGGCCCGCGCGCGCGCCGAGCCACGCGATCTCGCTGCCCATCACGCCCGCGCCGACCACGCCGAGGCGACCCACCTCCATGCGCTCCCCCCGGGAGGACGCTCCCGGGGAGGACCGCCCGGGGCGGTCTCGAAGTCTAGTGGCGGAGGACCCGGCGACGGGACCGTCCGGGACCGCCGGTAGCGTGCGGTCGTCGTTGGGGCACGGGAGCCGGATGACCGACGGGTGGCACGGGCAGGGCACGGGCAGGGCGGACGATCTCGCCGCCCGGCGACGGCTCACCCTCCTCGTCGGGCTCCTCGTCGCCGCGCTCATCCCCCCGGCGCTCGGGGCGTGGCAGACCTGGCCGCTGCTGCTGGTGCCGGTCGTGCTCGCGTCGCTGCTGGCGGGGCCCTCGGCCTCCGCCCTCGTGGCCGCCGTCGTGGCGATGGCGCTGGCGCTCATCGCCGGCCGACCCGAGGCGGACGACGGCGTGCTCGCCACCGGCTTCGTGGTGGCCTGCCTGCTGTCCGCCCTGGCCGGGGTGCGCCACGGCCAGCTGGAGCGGGCCCTGCAGGCCGCCTCCGCGCGTTCGCTCACCGACAGCCTCACCGGCCTGCCCAACTACGCGTACCTCTCCGAGGCGCTGCCCCACGAGGTGCGGCGGTCCGAGCGGTACGGCGCTCCCCTGTCGGTGGTGCTGCTGGACCTCGACGGCTTCAAGCCCTTCAACGACCGCTGGGGGCACGAGGCGGGCAACCGCATGCTCGCGGCCGTCGGCGCCACGCTGCAGGCCGCGGGCCGCGCCTCCGACGTGGTCGGGCGCTTCGGGGGGGAGGAGTTCACGCTCATCGTCCCCGGCGACGCGGCGGAGGCACGCGACGCCGCCGAGCGCATCCGCGCCGCGGTGGCTCAGGTGCGGATCGAGGTGGCGCCCGGGGCGGAGGCCGCGATCACGCTCTCGGCGGGCGTCGCCGAGCACGTGCCCGGCGAGACGGTGGAGGCGCTCCTGCGCCGGGCCGACGCGGCCCTCTACGCCGCCAAGGACGCCGGGCGCGACCGGGTGGTCGTGGACCGCTCGGCCGACGAGCTGCGCACGCGCCGCCGCGCGGCCTGATCAGGCCGGCCCCGCGTCCTCCGGCGCCGCGGCGCGGGCGGGGACGAGCGCCATCACGAGCGAGACGAGACCCGGCACCAGGTGCACGGCGACGGTCCACCGGTCGGCCGTGAACACGTCGTTGGGCTCGCCGTCGAGCGTCAGCCCGAACACGGCCCAGGCCACCAGCAGCCCCGACAGGACCCCGAGGAACACGCGCGCCCACGCGAGGCGGGTCGCGGCGTAGACCCCCACCAGCCCGATCGCCAGGTGCACCAGGGCGGTGATCGGGTGGCTGAGCACGACGAACACGTGGCGCCCGTCCGGTGAGGTGATGTCCCCCAGGCCCGATCGCAGCAGCCCGAATATGCCGAGCATCAGGTAGACGGACGCCGCGAACTGGGCCCATCTCTGCACCGCCGTGGGCCGGCGGACCGCCTCGATGGATCCGAGCTCGGTCGTCACGGCGCCGACCGTACCGCGGCCGCGCCCGGCAGGGGAAGCCCGCGCAGGACCCCGCCGACGGCGGCGCCGAGGGCGGCGCCGGCCAGGATGTCGGCGGGGTCGTGGTCGCCCGTCGCCACCCGCGCGGGCAGCGCCAGGGCCGTGGCGGCGGCGAGCGCCGCCCCCGCGCGCGGCGCGCCCGGCGCCACGGCCAGCGTCACCGCGACGGCCGCGGCCGAGTGGCGGCTCGGGAAGCCGCCCTCGGCGCGGCCGCCGGGGCGGCGCCGCCCGATGCGATCGCGCAGGGCGCGCGCCGCCAGCGCCGCGGCGACGCCGGCGGCCAGGCCGCGCAGGCCCGCGGGCCGCGTGGCGCGTCCCAGGATCAGGACCGCCACGGCGAGCCGGGTCCCGGGCGAGAGCGCGGCGGCCGCCGCGGCGGCCAGGCGCGCGGCCACGGGGCGGGCGGCCGTCGCGCCGCGCAGGGCCGCCCCCGCGCGGCGGTCGGCGCGCACGAGCGTGGCGACGATCCGGGTCACGACAGGCCCCGCGGGGCCCGTGCGGTAGCGTCGACGGGCATGCCGCGCCGCCTCGCCACCCTGATCGCCGTCGCCGTCGCCCTGGTCGCCCTGGCCGGGTGCGACGCCTCCGACGCGACCCGGCCGGCACCGCCGGACGAGCGGCGCGCCGCCCCCGAGCTGGTGCTGCCGCGGCTGGACGGCCGCGGCGAGCTGCGCCTGGCGGAGTACCGGGGCCGGCCGGTGGTGCTCAACTTCTGGGCGTCCTGGTGCGAGCCGTGCCGGGAGGAGATGCCCGCGCTGGCCCGCTTCGCGCGGGACCAGAGGCGCGTCGCCGTGGTCGGCGTCGCCGTCAACGACGCCCCCGCCCGCAGCCGGGCCTTCGCGCGGCGCGCCGGGGTGGGCTTCCCCCTCGCCGTCGACCGCGAGGCGGGTGCGGCGGGCCGCTTCGGGGTGTCCGGGCTCCCCGTGACCGTCTTCATCGACGCCGAGGGCCGCATCGTGCGCACGGTCCGCGGCGTGGTGACCGAGGCGGACCTGCGGGGTGCGGCGGACGGGGCG
>DATMJR010000316.1:0-6325 GCA_035553775.1 Miltoncostaeaceae bacterium
CCAGGTACGCCCAGATGAGCTCCCCGCAGGCGGGCCCGGGGCGCGGGATGTCGCCCATGCAGGGCGCGCAGGAGGCCGAGCGCCGCCTGGGGCTGCCCTGCTACCACGCGGGCCAGAAGGTGCAGGGCATGTTCGGGTGCGTGGCGTGCCAGCTGCAGATCCGGCCGCGGCCGGGCGCGGCCCTGCCCGTGTGCCCCGCCTGCGGGGAGCTCATCTGGGCGTACCTGGAGGGCGGCGAGCGCCCGGTGCCCGAGGGGGAGCCGGTCCCCATGGCGCGCGAGGAGGAGAAGAAGCCGGTGAAGGTGGAGGAGGGCGTCCGGCTGGACGCGCCCACCACGCCCCAGGTGACGGTGCAGGAGGGCGTGCGCCTGGACCCGTAGGGCGAGCGTCCCGGGCGGCTGCCGCGCCGCCCGGGCCGGTTTCACAGGTTCCACACATAGTGCGAACGCCGCCCTCACCGCCGGGGCGCCCCGCCGCTCACGTGCGCGCCCGACGATCCCGATCGGTGGGGCACGGATCCGCTCCTCCTCGCCGCACCCCATGACCCGTCGCCTCCCCGCACCCGCACTCGCCGCCCTGGTCCTCGCGCTCGCCGCCCCGCCGGTGCTCGCCCAGGATCCCGCCGGGCGCCTCTACGCCGACGGCTCCGGAGCCGTCACCCTGGAGGGCGACGTCCTCGCCTACGGCGTCGGCATGGGGCCGCCCGTCACGCTGCGCGTCGTGGACCGCACCGGGGACGCCCGGGTGATGGTGGCGGGCGTGCTGCTGGAGCCGCGGCGGACACGCCGGACCCTCGAGTACCGCGTCCGCACGGGCGAGCGGTTCATGGTCAGCGGCGGCCGCGTCTCGATCGAGGTGCGCGGCGACCGCCTGAGCATCTCGGCGGCCGGAGTGGGCATGGCCCGGCTGCGCGGCCGGGGCCGCTACGTCCTGAACGACGTCACCGGCCCCCGCTGGCACGGGCGCACGCTCCGGGTCGCCGCGCCGGCACCCGGGGAGGCCGCCACGCGCGATCGCGGGCGCGCGCGGGCCGCCGGCCGCACCGGCCCGCCGGACCATCTCCGCGCGCGGGCGGCCGGCCGGAGATGAGCACCTCCGGCGCCGCCGTCGCGGGCCCGTGGCGCGGGCGCCGGGCTCGACCCCGTCGCGGCGCCGGTCTAGCATCGGTCGCCGTGCCAGAGGACACCGGACCGGATCACGTGCTCGTGGTGGAGGACGAGGCGAACATCGCCTCGTTCGCGCGCATGTACCTGGAGGCCGCCGGCTTCCGGGTCACGGTCGCCGAGCGGGGCGACGAGGGTCTGCGCATCGCGCTGGAGGAGCGCCCCACGCTGGTGCTGCTCGACCTGATGCTTCCCGGCCTCGACGGCTACGAGATCACCCGGCGGCTGCGCGCCGAGGGCGGGATCCCGATCATCATGCTCACCGCGCGCGACGACCCCGTCGACAAGGTCGTCGGGCTGGAGCTCGGCGCGGACGACTACGTCACCAAGCCGTTCAACCCGCGGGAGCTGGTCGCACGGGTGCGGGCGGTGCTGCGCCGGTCGGACGGGCGCGGCGGCGAGGCTCCCGGCCCCGAGGACACGGTGCTCGAGGTGGGCAGCCTGCGCATCGAGGTCGGCGGCCGGGAGGTGTACGCCGACGGCGAGCTCGTGCCCCTCACCCCCAAGGAGTTCGATCTCCTGGTGACCCTGATCGAGAACCGGGGCATCGTGCTGACCCGCGAGCAGCTGCTCGAGCGGGTCTGGGGCTTCACGTTCCTCGGCGACAGTCGCACCATCGACGTGCACGTGCGCCAGCTGCGGCGCAAGCTGGGCGACGCGTCCCCCATCCAGACCGTCTGGGGGACCGGATACAAGGTGCCGGCGCGACGCTAGAGGCCGGCGGCGGCGGCGCGCGCCCCGGCGCGCGGGAGCGCCCATGGCGGACCCTGCGCGGTCGCCTCGCCCTCGGGGCGATGGCCGGGCTGCTGGCGGCCGCGCTCGTGTTCGCCCTGGTGTCGTCGAGCCTGGTGCGCTCCGAGTCGGAGCGCACCGCCCGCGAGGAGTTCGACCTCCAGGCCGTCCGCGTGGCCGCGCTCATCTCGAGCGAGACCGAGGACCGGATCCAGCAGGGCGAGTGCCGCAGCGGCTACGCCCGCTCGGAGCTGGAGGCGTTCGTGGGCGCCGGCGCCCGCCTCTACGTGACCGGCCTGCCCTTCTGCCCCGGGGACGCGCGGCCCTACGGCGACCTGACCTACCTGGAGGGCGTGCAGGTCGACACCGCCGCGATCGCGGAGGACGGCTACCAGCGGCTCGACCGGGCGCTGCCGGACCGCGACGGCCGCGACGTCGTCGCCACCGCCGCCCCCCTCGTCATCGAGGAGCAGGTGGCCGGCCACCTGATCCTGGTCAAGCCGCGCGCCGAGGTGCGCTCCGACCTCTCGGACGTCGCCCCGGCCCTGCTCATCGCCAGCGTCATCGGCTTCATCCCCGCGCTGCTGCTGACGCTGCTGGTGACGACCCGGTTGACACGGCCCATCCGCGAGATGCGGCGCGCCACCGACCGGGTGGCGGCGGGCGACCTGTCGGCCGAGGTGGCGCCGGCCGGCGTGGCCGACCTCGACGCGCTCGCCGAGGACTTCAACATCATGGTGGCCCGGCTCCGCCAGCGCGAGGACGCCTCCCGCGACTTCCTGATGAAGGTCACCCACGACCTGCGCACGCCGCTGACGGCGATCCGCGGGCACGCCGCGGCGCTCTCGGACGGCATCGTCCCCGCCGAGCTGCAGGGCCGCTCGCTCGCGGCCGTCGAGGGCGAGGCCGCCCGCCTGGAGCACATGGTCACCGACCTGCTCGACCTGGCCCGCATCGACGCGCGCCGGTTCCGCATCGACCACGGCGAGGTGGACGGGCAGGAGGTGCTGGAGCGGGCCGCCGACGCGCAGTCCGCCGACGCGGTCCACCGCGGCGTGGCCCTGACCCACCGCATCGCGCCCCTGCCGCCGCTGGTCACGGACGCGCGGCGGCTGCGCCAGATCGTCGACAACCTGCTCGACAACGCGCTGCGCTGGACGCCCGACGGCGGCCGCGTGTCGCTGGTCGCGGAGCCGCGCGGCGACGGCGGCGTGCGCGTGGTGGTCACCGACACCGGTCCCGGCGTCCCGGCCCATCTGCGGGAGGCGGTGTTCGAGCCCTTCCGCTCGGGCGAGACGCCCGACGGGCGCACCGGCACGGGCCTGGGCCTGGCGATCTGCCGGCAGCTCGCCCGGGCCCTCGGGGGGGACGTCGTGGTGGCCGACGGGCCGGGCGGCGGCGCCCAGTTCGTGCTGACCCTGCCCGCGGTCGCCCCCGGCGCACCCGCCGGCCGGCCGGCGCCGGCGGCGGCGCCCCCGCGGTGACCCTCGGCGGGCCGCGGCCGCTTTCACACCGCCTTCACACCGGCCGTCGCGAACGCTTACGCGGACGGGGCCACCGAGGGGTCCCGTACGGGCACGATGCCGGACACGGGCCCGCGCGCCCGCGCCGACCATGACGCCGCACCGCATCCTCCTCCCCGTCGCCGCACTCGCCGTGCTGGCGCCCGCCGTGTCCGCGCACGGCGCCGTCGCGCTCACCAAGGGCCCGTTCCAGGGCGGGCTGCTGATGGTGGACGGACGCGGCACCGTGGACGCCACGGGGTGGGTGGTGGCCTACGGGCTGCTGCGCGCGCCCGCCCGCGTGCATGTCACGGGCGGGCGCGGCGTCACCGTGCGCGTCACCTTGCGCACGGGCCCCGGCGGGCGCCGCGTGGTCACCCGCCGCGGCCACCGTGTGCACATCCCCCGCGGCACCGCGCGCGTGATCGTCACCGGGCAGCCCGCGCGCGTGCGGTTGACCGGGCGGCGGGTGGCCCTGTCCATCGCGGGCGACGGCATGGTGCGCCTGCGCGGGACGGGCGGCTACGACCTGAACGCGGGCGGCTGGACGCCCTGGGACCCGTCCCGTCCCGTGATGCTCCGCGTGCCGGAGGAGCGGGGCGACGACGACGGGGACGACGACTGATCCGACCACGACGACGGCCGGCCCCGGGGGGCCGGCCGTCGCGTGCCGGGGGTGGGTGCAGTGGGCCCCCGCCAGTCGTCCGGCCTAGGCCGGCGCCTCCTCGGGGTGCGGGGCGAGCACCACGTCGCCACGCTCACCCGTGCGCACGCGGACCGCGTCGTCCACCGGGAGGATGAAGATCTTCCCGTCCCCCGGCTCGCCCGTGTGGGCGAGCTCGAGGATGACGTCCACGGCGCGGTCGACGTCCGCGTCGTCCACCACCATCTCCAGCTTGAGCTTGGGACGGAGGAAGATCGTCGTCTTCGCCCCGCGGTAGCTCTCGGTGAAGCCCTTCTGCCGGCCCGAGCCCTTGACCTCGACGATGCTCATGGACGGCAGGCCCATGCTCGCCAGGCGGTCGCGGATGGCGTCGAACGCCTCGTGCCGGATGAACGCCTCGATCTTCTTCACGTTCGACCCCCCTACTGCGCCGTGGCCGGCGTCGTGACGGTCCCGGAGTCGGAGCCGGTGGAGCCGCCGCCGGTCTGGCGCGCCGTCTCCGGCATGGCGCCCGGGACCTCGATGAACTGCTCCGGGTACCCGAACATGCCGTGCTCGGAGATGTCCAGGCCGCTGAGCTCGTGCTCCTCGGTGACCCGCAGGCCGACCGTCATCCGGATCGCGATGAAGACCGCGGCGCACAGGAGGCCCGTGAAGCCGACGGTCGCGGCGATGCCGTAGAACTGGACCCACAGCTGGGAGACGCCGCCGCCGTAGACCAGGCCCTCTCGGGAGCCGAGGCCGATGGTGTCGACGATCACCGGGTCCATGCGCGCCGCGGTGCCGAAGAGGCCGATCGCGAGGGTGCCCCAGATGCCCGACACGCCGTGCGCGGCGAGGGCGCCGAGCGGGTCGTCGATCTTGAGCTTCTCGACGCCGACCACCACCAGCGGGATGAGCAGGCCGGCGATGAGGCCGATGACCACGCCCGCCCAGTAGTCGACGAAGGCGCAGGGGGCCGTGATGGCCACCAGGCCGCCGATCGCGCCGTTGCCCATCTGCGACACGTCGATCGTCTTGAAGAGCAGCATCGACATGATCGTCGCGCCCAGGACGCCGGCGCCGGCCGCGAGGTTCGTGTTGACGAGGACGTCGGCGAAGTCGACACCCGTCGCCAGCAGGGAGGAGCCGCCGTTGAAGCCCATCCAGCCGAACCACAGGATGATCACGCCGGTGATCGCCAGCGGGATCGAGTGGCCGGGGATCGGCACCGGGCGGCCGTTGCGGAACTTGCCGATGCGCGGGCCGAGGATCAGTGCGCCGACCAGGGCCCCGAGGGCCCCCTGCAGGTGCACGATCGACGAGCCGGCGTAGTCGAGGAAGCCGTCCTTGAACAGCCAGCCGCCACCCCAGGTCCAGTGGGCGACGATGGGGTAGATGAAGCCGGCGTAGGCGACGCCGAAGATCGCGTAGCCGATGAACTTGGTCCGGTCGAGCATCGAGCCGAACACGATGGCCAGCGAGACCGCGCAGAACACCACCTGGAAGAAGAACAGGCTGGTGATGCTCGCGGTCAGCCCGTCGTAGGTGTAGCCGGCGCTGGTCGGGGCGCCGTCGGACCCGAAGAAGAAGCCGGTCGTGCCCCAGAAGTCGTTGCCGGTGCCGAAGCCGAGGGCGAAGCCGGTCGCCCAGAACATCAGCATCACGATCGACACGTTCACGAGGATCTTCGCCATGACCGCGCCGGCGTTCTTCATGCGCGACAGGCCGACCTCGAGCAGTCCGAAGCCCGCCTGCATCAGCAGCACGAATGACGCCGCGACGGCGACCCACACCGAGTCGAGCGCGGTCGTCAGCGCTCCGACATCACCGGCCAGGGACTCGAGGGAGGTGGGCTCGTCCTGCGCGAAGGCCATCACCGGGGCGGCGAGCAGAAGCAGCAGCGCCCAGAGGGGTGCGAGCGTGAGTGCCCGTCTACGCATAACTCTCCTTGGAGGGGTGGAGGCCCACGCACGGGGCCGGAACGTGGGTGGAGGGTAGGAACGGGCCCCCGGCGCGGGCTTTGGCCCTGCGGCGAAGGTGACGTCCGGCGCTTCGTGCCGATGGACAAAGCCCCCGCCGCGGGCGGTGGTGCCGCGCGCGGGGTCTCCCGCCGCGGGCGGTGGTGCCGCGACCGGGATCTCACGCCGCGGAAGGTGGTGCCGCGCGCGGGGTCTCCCGCCGCGGACGGTGGTGCCGCGGCCGGCCGGCTCCAGGGGGGCGCACCGCCGCCCGATGGTGTCGTAACCTCTGCCACGACCCCCCGCCGCCGGAGCCCCATGACG
>DATMJR010000317.1:0-3922 GCA_035553775.1 Miltoncostaeaceae bacterium
CCCACGTCTGCTGCTGCATCGACGCCTCGCCCGCGCGGCGCGCAGGGCGTCCGTGCGCGCGGGCGAGGCGTCGATGCAGCAGCAGACGTGGGCGTAGGTGGGCACGGTCCTCCGGGGGGTCGGGTGGGGCCATCGTACCCGTGGGCCCCGGCGCGCCGCGGGAGCCGGCGGCCCTCGGCACGGGGCGGTCACGGATGCGTGCGTCCGGCGTGACGCCCCGCGCGCCCCGCGGTCCGGAGGCGGGCGTACCGTCGGGGTGCCGCGGGGGGAGGAACGCGTGTTCGTTTTCCGACCGCCGCCCGATCTATAGTCCGTCGTATCGCGCGTCCACCGCGCGCGGCCGCCGCTCCCGCACGGGGGCGGCATCGCCACTCACCAGGAGGCCACCCGTGGAGAAGACGCAGGCCCTCGGCGCCGCCGTCGCGCAGATCGAGCGCCAGTTCGGCAAGGGCTCCATCATGCGGATGGGCGACGCGGCCCACGCCGAGACCTCGGTCATCTCCACGGGCGCCCTGCCGCTCGACATCGCCCTGGGCGTGGGCGGGCTGCCCCGCGGGCGCATCGTGGAGGTGTTCGGGCCGGAGAGCTCCGGCAAGACCACCCTCATCTACCACCTCATCGCGCAGGCCCAGCGCCGCGGCGGCATGGCGGCCTTCATCGACGCCGAGCACGCGATGGACCCGTCCTACGCCAAGCGCATCGGGGTCAACGTCGACGAGCTGCTCGTGTCGCAGCCCGACCACGGGGAGCAGGCGCTCGAGATCGCCGACCTGCTGGTCCGCTCGGGTGCCCTCGACGTGGTCGCGGTGGACTCGGTGGCGGCCCTCGTCCCCAAGGCCGAGATCGAGGGGGAGATGGGCGACACCCACGTCGGGCTGCAGGCGCGGCTCATGTCGCAGGCGCTGCGCAAGCTGGCGGGCACGCTCAACAAGGCGGGCACCATCTGCGTGTTCACCAACCAGCTCCGCGAGAAGATCGGCGTCATGTTCGGCTCGCCCGAGACCACCCCGGGCGGCCGGGCGCTCAAGTTCTACGCGTCGGTACGGCTCGACATCCGCCGCATCGAGACCCTCAAGGAGGGGGCGGAGAGCATCGGCAACCGCGTGCGCGTCAAGGTGGTCAAGAACAAGGTCGCGCCGCCGTTCCGGCAGGTCGAGTTCGACATCATCTACGGGGAGGGCATCTCCTACGAGGGCGGGCTGCTCGACCTCGGCGTCGAGCGCGGCGTCGTCCAGAAGAGCGGCGCGTACTTCTCCTTCGGGGAGGACCGGCTCGGGCAGGGCCGCAACGCCGCCCGCGCGTTCCTGCGCGAGCACCCCGACGTCGCCGAGGTCATCGACACCCGCATCCGCGAG
Organism: Miltoncostaeaceae bacterium; assembly: GCA_035553775.1. Classification (GTDB taxonomy): domain Bacteria; phylum Actinomycetota; class Thermoleophilia; order Miltoncostaeales; family Miltoncostaeaceae; genus DATMJR01. The sequence goes on from DATMJR010000317.1 coordinate 1,356, forward strand.
GACGCCGGCCTCATCGTGCCCGCCGGGCTCACCGTCGACCCGGTCACCGGGGAGGTGGTCGAGGTCGCGCCCGTGGCGGGCTGACACGGTGTCGGGCCGCGCCGCGACCGGTGGCGGGGCCACGGCCCGCCGCCCGGCTCGCCGCGGCCCCCCCGAGCCGGTGTGCCCCGGGCCGGGCGGGGCCGGTGGGATCCGCACGCACGCGGGCGCAGCGCCGGTGAGCCAGGGTCCCCCGGTGGGGGGCCCGGCGGTGGCCCTCCGCTCGGTGCCGCTGTTGGCCCTGGCGGCGCTGTGCGAGATCGGCGGGGCGTGGCTCATCTGACAGGCGATGCGCGAGGGCCGAGCCTGGTGGTGGGCGTTCGCCGGCGGCGCGGCGCTCGTGGCGTACGGATTCGTCGCGCCCCTTCAGCCCGACGCGAACTTCGGCCGGGTGCCGGCGGCCGACGGCGGGGTGTTCGTCGCCGGCTCCCTGCTGTGGGCCGTCCTCCTGGACCGCTTCCGCCCCGACCGCTTCGACCTGGCCGGAGCGGCGATCTGCCTCGTCGGGGTGGCGATGATCATGTACGCGCGCCGGTAGGCCCGGACGGGCGATCGCCTGTCACCCCATCTCCGCCCCGGGGGCGACCCCCGCCCGGTCCTGGGCCTCCTGCATCCTCCGCGTGTCCTCGAGCGCCTGCCAGTGCGCGATCCGGCCGTCGCGCATGTCGCAGATGTGCGCGACGGGGGAGGTGACCTCCTCGCCGGTGGCCGGCACCCGGGCGCGCAGAGTGCCCTGCATCACCACCACGTCGCCGGCGTCGAGGTAGCGCCGCGGCTCGATGCGGAAGTCGTCCCACACCTCGGGCAGGCGCATGAACACCTCGGCGACGACCTCGTCCATGCCGTGGAGCACACGCCGCCCGAAGCCGCCGGGCGCCCCCTCGGGCTCCACCCACACCACGTCCGGGGCGAACCCGGCCACCACGCCGGCGATGTCGCCGCGCGCGAACGCCTCGTACACGCCCCGCACGACCTCCACGTCGGCGGCCGACATCGCGCACCTCCCGATCGGATTGCACCGCGCCGAGGCTATGGGGGCCGGCAGGCGGCGCGCATGAGGGGTTCCCCGCGCGCGAGCCGGACGCCGGGCGGCGGACCGAGGCGGTGACCGGGGCGGGGGAGCGGCGCGCGCCCCCCACTATCATCCGGCCGATGCGCTACCACCTCACCAGCTTCGGCTGCCAGATGAACGACCACGACTCCGAGCGGATGAAGGGACTGCTCGAGGGTCTGGGATACCGCGAGTCGGGGTCGCGCGACGACGCCGACCTGATCCTGTTCAACACCTGCACCATCCGGGGCAGCGCGGACGAGCGCTTCATGGGCAACCTGGGCGACGCCCGGCGGGTCAAGCGCGAGCGCCCGGACGTGGTGGTGGCCGTCGGCGGCTGCTGGGCACAGGCGCAGAAGGAGACGGTGTTCCGCGAGTTCCCGTTCGTGGACATCGCCTTCGGGCCCGGCGAGGTGACCCGGCTGGGTGAACTGGTGGCGCGCGAGCGGCTGCAGGCGGTGGGGGCCTTCACCTTCGACGGCGCATTCTCGGGCACCCTGCCCGCCAAGCGCGAGCGGCCGCACCAGGCGTGGGTGCAGATCTCCGTGGGCTGCAACTGCGTGTGCGCCTACTGCATCGTGCCCAGCGTGCGGGGGCGCGAGCGCAGCCGCCCCCTCGCCGAGATCGTGCGCGAGGTGACCGGGCTGGCCGCCGACGGCGTGCGCGAGGTGACCCTGCTGGGCCAGAACGTCAACTCGTACGGCCGCGACCTGCCGCGCGCCGAGCGGGCGTCCTTCGCCGAGGTGCTCCGCGCCGTCGCCGCGGTCGAGGGGATCCGCCGGGTGCGGTACACGAGCCCCCACCCCAAGGACATGCGCGACGACGTCATCGCCGCGATGGCCGGGACGCCCGAGGTGTGCGCCCACCTGCACCTGCCGGCGCAGAGCGGCTCCACGCGGATCCTGAAGGCGATGCGGCGCACCTACTCGCGTGAGCGCTACCTCGACCTGGTGGCGCGGATCCGGGCGGCGATGCCGGACATCTCGCTCACCACGGACCTCATCGTCGGCTTCCCCGGCGAGACCGACGCCGACTTCGCCGACACCCTGTCGCTGGTCTCCACGGCCGGCTACGACGGCGCGTACACGTTCATCTACTCGCCCCGGCCGGGCACCGAGGCGCACGAGCGCCTGGTGGACGACGTGCCCGCCGAGGTCAAGCGGGAGCGCATCCAGGCCCTCATCGACGAGGTGCAGCGCTGTGCGCGGGCCCGGGCGGCGCGTTTCGTCGGCACCGAGCGCGAGGTCCTGGTGGAGGGTCCCTCGCGCACGGACCCCTCGCGCCTGCGCGGGCGGCTGGAGCAGAACATCACGGTCAACTTCACCGGGGACGCCGCCCCCGGCGATCTGGTGCGGGTGGCGATCACGGCCTCCAGCAGCACCACCCTGACGGGGGTGCAGCGGGCCCTCACCTCGCCCGCGGCCGGCAGGGGCGCGGATCCCGTCGGGGCGGCGATCGCCGGCTGAGGTGGCGGCGG
>DATMJR010000318.1:0-10103 GCA_035553775.1 Miltoncostaeaceae bacterium
CCCCCCATCCGGCGCATCCCGACCATCCGGACGGTCGTGACCCTCCCGCCCCCGCCGCAGATCCGCTAGCGGCGGGACCGGGCCACGGGGCTATCGCGCCCCCGCGTCCCGCAACCGGATGATCTCGGCCATCTGGCCCCGGGTGCGGTCCATGCAGTCCTCGCCCTCCGCTGCGCGGTGCGGCGGGGTGCGCCCCTCACGCAGCGCCGCGATCTCCTCCTCCAGGGCGGCCACGCGGTCGACCAGGCACTGGAGCATCTCCATCACGGGGTCGGGCAGGCGCTGGTGCTCCAGCGCGTCGCCGCGCGCGACCTTCTGCCCGTCGACGGTGACCGGCCGGCCCGGGTTGCCCACGACGGTGGAGCGGGCAGGGACGTCGCGCACCACGATGCTCCCGGCGCCGATCTTGGCGTCGTCGCCGATCACCAGCGGCCCGAGCACCTGGGCGTTGGTGCCGAGGGTGACGCGGTCGCCGACCGTGGGGTGGCGCTTGCCGCCGTGCTTGCCGGTGCCCCCGAGTGTGACGCCCTGGTACACGGTGACGTCGCGCCCCACCTCGGCCGTCTCACCGATCACGACCCCCATGCCGTGGTCGATGAAGAAGCCCTCGCCAATGCGGGCGCCCGGGTGGATCTCGATGCCGGTGAGCAGGCGGGACGCCTGCGAGACCAGGCGCGCCGGGAAGCGCGCGCCGCGCCCGTGCATCGCGTGGGCGAGCCGGTGCATCCAGATCGCGTGGAGCCCCTGGTACAGGAGGATCTCCGCGGTGGAGTGCGCGGCGGGATCGCGCTCGCGGATGGCGGCCATGTCGGCCCGCAGGAGGGCGGCGCCCCGCGCGAGCCGCGCGCGCACACCCCGGGCGCGCCTGACGCCGTCGGGCTGCATGCGGGCCAGTATAGGCTCTCCCCGTGGAGTCACCGCCCACGGGTCCGGCCGTCACCGTCCCCGGCGCGACCTGCCGGCTGCGCCCCTCCCCCAGCGCCGTCGCGGTCCGGCTGGACGGCCTGCGCGCGCGGGACGCCCAGGCGCTGGCGGCGCTCACCGCCCGCCTGCCCGAGCCGCCGTGGGACGCCGAGGTCCCCGCCGACGATCCCGTGGCCGGGCTCCTGCGGCAGGCGGGGTGGGAGCAGTACGCGGCCGGCCCCCTGTTGGCGCGCGCCGCCGACGGCCTCGCGCCCGGCACGCGCCCGGCGGGGGTGGAGATCCTGCCCTACCGCAACGACCTCGGCGCCGAGTTCACGGTGGCCGAGTCGGCGGCGATGGAGGGCGTGGGCGCCTACGCGGAGCTCGGCAGCCCCTCCGGCTACGAGTGGGGCGAGGGCCAGGGTGCGTTCGTGATGGCGCGCCGCCGCGGCGACATCGTCGGGTTCGCCCACGCCGATCTCCCCGACGGATGGCTCGACTGGTTCGGCGTGGTGCCGTCAGCGCGCGGCGAGGGCGTGGGCCGGGCCCTGATCGCGGCGGTGGCGGCCGCCGTCCGCGAGGCGCGCGGCACCCACCTGGTGGCCTTCGTCGAGGACGGCCTGCCCGCGGTGGGCTTCCTGCGCGCGCTCGGCTTCGCGGAGCGGGGGCGCAGGGTGCGCCTCATCCGCCGCGCCTGACGTGACGGAGGCCGGCGGCGGGCGGGCACGGCTCCGCCCGCCCCGCGCGCCGTGAGGCTCGGCATCCATCTGCCGCAGTTCCGGCGGCCGGTGACGGCCGACGAGGTGCGTGCGATGGCCTGCGCCGCCGAGGAGGAGGGCGCCGACGACGTCTGGGTGTCGGACCACGTGATCCTGCCGGCGGGCAGCGAGCGCCCCCCGGTGCTCTTCCACGACGCCCTCACCGTGCTCACCTGGGCGGCCGCGCACACCGCCCGCGTCGGTCTCGGGACCAGCGTGCTGGTGGCGCCGTACCGCCACCCGGTGCTGCTGGCGCGCTCGCTGGCGAGCCTGGACGCGCTGAGCGGCGGGCGCGTGATCTGCGGCCTGGCGTCCGGGTGGCACCGCGAGGAGTTCGCGGCGCTGGACGTGCCGTTCGAGGAGCGCGGGCGGCGCACGGACGACGTCGTGCGGGCGCTGCGGCGACTGTGGACGGATCCCGACGCCGGCGCGCGCGGCCCGGCGACGGCGTGGGCCGGCATGCGCGTGCTCCCCGGGCCCGCCCGGGCCGGGGGCCCGCCCGTGTGGATCGGCGGGGACGGGGACGCGGGTCTACGCCGGGCGGCCCGCCTGGGTGACGCATGGCACACCACGGTGGCCGACCCCGCGCGGCTGCGCGGGCGCATCGACCTGCTGCGGCGCCTCTGGGCGGACGAGGGGCGCGCCCCGGAGGACCTGCGGGTCTCGGTGCGGTGGCGCGCCGGGCCCGAGCGGGTGGCGGAACGGGTCCCGGCGTTCGCGGCGCTCGGGGTGGGGCACCTCCTGGTGGACCCGCCCGCCGACGAGCGGCGGCCGCCGCACGCGCTGGTGCGCGCGTACCGCGCGGCCGTCCCCGCGGGCTGAGGCGGCGACGGGTGCTTGCGCCTGCAACAATCGACGGGACACCACGTCCGCGAGGTCGCGCAATGGAACTCGGCATCTACACGTTCGGCGAGATCACCCCGGAGCCCGGCGACGGCGGGGTGCGCGACCCGCGTCGCCGGCTGCGGGACCTCGTGGAGGAGATCGAGCTCGCCGATCAGGTGGGCCTCGACGTCTTCGCCGTCGGTGAGCACCACCGCCCCGACTACGCGGTCTCCGCCCCCGCCGTGGTGCTCGCCGCGGCGGCGGCGCGCACCTCGCGCATCCGGCTGAGCAGCGCCGTCAGCGTGCTGTCGTCCGACGACCCCGTCCGCGTGTTCCAGCAGTTCGCCACGCTGGACCTGCTCTCGGACGGGCGGGCGGAGATCATGGCCGGGCGGGGCTCGTTCATCGAGTCGTTCCCGCTGTTCGGGTACGACCTGGACGACTACGGCGCGCTGTTCGAGGAGAAGCTGGAGCTGCTGCTGCAGCTGCGCGAGGAGGAGCACCCGCACTGGAACGGGCGGCTCCGCCCCCCGCTCACCGGGCAGGGCGTGTACCCCCGCCCCCTCCAGGACCCGCTGCCGGTGTGGGTCGCCGTCGGCGGGACACCGGACTCGGTGGTGCGCGCCGCGCGCCTCGGGCTGCCGATGGCGCTGGCGATCATCGGCGGCCAGCCCGAGCGCTTCGCGCCCTACGTGGAGCTGCACCGCCGCGCGGTCGCCGAGGCCGGGCACGCGCCGCTGCCGGTGAGCATCAACTCCCACGGCTTCATCGCCCCCACCTCACAGGCCGCCGCCGACACCGCCTTCGGCCCCTTCGCGGCCACCATGAACCGCATCGGCCGCGAGCGCGGGTGGGGCCGGCCGCTGACCCGCCCGGACTTCGAGGCCAGTCGCGGCCTGCACGGGGCCAACTTCGTCGGGAGTCCCCAGGAGGTGGTGGAGAAGATCCTCTTCCAGCACGAGATCTTCGGCCACGAGCGCTTCCTGCTGCAGCTCACGGTGGGTCCCCTCCCCCACGCCGACGTCATGCGCGCCATCGAGCTGTACGGCACCGAGGTCGCGCCCGCGGTGCGGCAGGCGGTCGCCCGGGGCGCGACGGTCTGACGGCGCGGCCGCGGCGCGCGCCGCGGCGGCTCCCGGGAGGGCGCGGCCCGGCGGCCGACCGGCCGGTGGGGCCGGGCGGCGCGCCGGTCGCCCTACGCGTCCGCGAACAGCGGCGTCGTCAGGTAGCGCTCACCGGTGTCGCACAGGAAGGTGACGATGGTGCGCCCCGCGCTCTCCGACCGCCGGGCGACCTCGAGCGCGGCCCACACGTTGGCGCCGGCTGAGATGCCCACCAGGATGCCCTCCTCGCGCGCCAGGCGGCGCGACGTCGCGAAGGCGTCCTCGGCGGAGCAGGTGATCACCTCGTCGTAGACGTCGGTGTTGAGCACCCCGGGGACGAAGCCGGCGCCGATGCCCTGGATCTTGTGCGGACCGGGCTGGCCGCCCGAGAGCACCGGGGAGTCGACGGGCTCGACGGCGATCGCGCGGAAGCCGGGACGCCGCTCGCGCAGCACCTCGCCGACGCCGGTGATGCTGCCGCCCGTGCCCACGCCCGACACCAGGACGTCGACCTCGCCGCCCGTGTCGACCCAGATCTCCTCGGCCGTGGTGCGCCGGTGCACGTCGGGGTTGGCCGCGTTGCGGAACTGCTGGGGCACGAAGCTGCCCGGGGTGGCCGCGGCGATCTCCTCGGCCCTGGCGATGGCGCCGCGCATGCCCTCCGGGCCCGGCGTGAGCACCAGCTCCGCGCCGTAGGCCTTCAGCAGGGCGCGCCGCTCCATGCTCATGGTCTCCGGCATCGTCAGCACCAGCCGGTAGCCCTTGGCCGCGCAGACGCAGGCCAGCGCGATGCCCGTGTTGCCCGATGTGGGCTCCACGATCACGCTCGTCTCGGGCGCGATGCGGCCCTCCTGTTCGGCCGCCTCGATCATCGCCAGCCCGATGCGGTCCTTGACGCTCCCCGCCGGGTTGAACGACTCGAGCTTGCCGAGCACGGTCGCGCCCGTGTCGTCGCCGATGCGGAGCCGCACCAGCGGGGTGCGTCCGATGAGGTCCGTGATCGACGCCGCGATGCGCGCGCCGGCCACGCTGTCGGTCACTGAGCCCACGTCACGCCTCCTCACGGATTGCCACACCCACCACCACGTTCAGGTCCTCCTCCGGGCGGGCGCCGAAGTGCGAGATCACCTCGGCCGCCGCCGCGGCGCCCGCCCGCGCGCACTCCGTCAGCGGCCAGCCGCGGGTGAGACCCACGAGGAAGCCGGCCGCGAACAGGTCGCCCGCCCCGGTCGTGTCGACCACCCGGTCGACGTGCGCCGCCGGCACCTCGTGCACCTCGTCGGGCGTCACCACCAGGGCGCCCTGGTCGGAGCGCGTGACCACGACGATCGGGCAGCGGCCCTGCACCCGGGCGACGGCCTCCCACACGTCGTCGCCGCCCACCAGCGCCATCACCTCGTGCTCGTTGGCGAACAGCACGGTGAGGTGCCGGTCGAGGAGCTCCAGGAACTCGTCCCGGTGGCGCTCGACGCAGAAGGAGTCGGACAGGCTCAGGGCGACCATGCGGCCGGCGTCGACGGCCGCCTCCATGGCCACCCGCATCGCCTGCTTGGCGCGCGGCGGATCCCACAGATAGCCCTCGAGGTACGTGACCCGGGCCGCCCGGAAGAGGTCGCGGTCGATGTCCTCGGGGCCGAGCTCGGTGGAGGCCCCCAGGTACGTCGCCATCGTGCGGTGGGCGTCGGGGGTCACCATCACCATGCAGCGTGCCGTGGGGGGGCCCTCGGTGGCGGGCGCGACGTCGTAGGCGACGCCCGCCGCGCGGATGTCATGGGCGAAGAACTGACCGAGCTGGTCGTCGCGCACCTTGCCCACGTAGGCGACGCGCGCGCCCAGGGCGGCGGCCCCGGCCATGCTGTTGGCGCACGAGCCGCCCGAGACCTCCACGGCCGGGCCCATGCCCGCGTAGATGCGGGCCGAGGTCTCCCCGTCGACGAGCGTCATGGCCCCCTTGACGAGGCCGTGCGCCTCCAGGAACTCCTCGTGGGCGTGCGTGAGCACGTCGACGATGGCGTTGCCGATGCCCACCACGTCGAGCCGCGCGTCCTCGTGCGCGCCCGTCCCGCCGTTGCGCCCCGCGTGCGTCATCCCCGTCCCCCGTCGCCGCCGCCGCCACCGGACGGCCGGGACTCTACGGCGGTGCGGGCGCGCCGGCGGGTGTCGCGGCGGACGGCCGGGGCCGGCCCTGGCCGGAGGGCGGTCGCCATCAGATGTGGAACATCGGCGCCTGGGCGGCGCGCTCCTCGCGCTCCACCATGTCGGCGATGGTGAGCTCGCCCAGCAGGTCGGTGAGGCGCAGGCGCGCCTGCTCCCAGACGGCGTCCGAGGCGGACCACCGGTCGTCGCCCGCGGCGCCGACCAGGCGGCCGTCGACGGTCTCGACCACCTCGAGCAGCGTGACCTCGGCCGGCGGGCGCCGGAACGAGTACCCGCCCTTGACGCCCCGCTGGCTCTGCAGGACGCCCGCGCGGCGGAGGCCGGCGAACAGCTGCTCCAGCAGGTGGAGGGGCACCGCGCGGCACTCGGCCACCTCGAGGATGGGCACCGGGCAGGCCTCCCCACGGCGCGCCAGCTCGGTGAGCGCCCCCACCGCGGCGCGGCTCTTGTCGCTGATCGTGATCACGCGGGCGCCGCCGCCGCCGGGGGGTGCGCGGGGAAATGCGGGAATGCCGGGACCATTTGGGGCAGTTTACCCCATGGGCCGGGCGTCCCCCGGCGCCCCTACTCCTCGGCGAGCATCAGGTTCTCGCGCGCCCGCCGGCGGAAGGTGGGCCGGTACGTCTCGCCCCGCCGCGCCCGCAGCACGTAGACCTTCTCGATGGCGTCGATCCAGCCGTCGAGATCCGACGTCATCAGCTGGTAGACGCACTCGTCGGTGTGGATCAGCATCCGCGGCCGGCGCCCGCCACGGGGGATCTCGGTCGGGTCCTCCGGCCACCGCTCCACCTGCCGGATGTGCTCGAGCCGCATCTCGTGGCGCCGCCCGCCGAGGACGCCGTCCAGCAGCGTCGGCACGAAGACCAGCCGGTCGTCGGTGAGATGGAGGGTGCCGTGCCGGCCCCACCAGCCGTTCTGCAGGTCGGCGCCGCCGTTCCAGCGGACCTTCTCGTCCGGGCCGGGCTTGGCGACCCCGCGCCTGCGCGGGAGCTTTCCCTTCGTCCGCTCGCCCATGGCGCTCCTCCTGGGTCACGGGGGCGCCGCCGAGGCTAACAGGCGGCCGGGGCGGGACCCCACGGGGCGGCGGCGACCACCGGTCGCCGCCGCCCGTACGGGTCAGTCGAGGAAGGGGATGAGCAGGATCGCCACGATGTTGGCGATCTTGATCATGGGGTTGATGGCCGGGCCCGCGGTGTCCTTGTACGGGTCGCCCACCGTGTCGCCCGTGACCGCGGCCTTGTGGGCGTCCGAGCCCTTGCCGCCGTGGGCGCCGTCCTCGATCAGCTTCTTGGCGTTGTCCCAGGCGCCTCCGCCCGAGGTCATGGAGATCGCGACGAACAGGCCGGTCACGATCACGCCGAGCAGCAGGCCGCCGAGCATCTCGCGGCCGTTCTCAACGCCGAACATGAACGCCACCACGATCGGGAAGACGATCGGGATGAGGCCCGGGATCAGCATCTCGCGCTGTGCGGAGCTGGTCACCAGGCGCACGCACCGGGCGTAGTCGGGCTTGTCGGTGCCCTCCATGATCCCGGGCTTCTCGCGGAACTGGCGGCGCACCTCCTCCACGACGGCGCCACCGGCGCGGCCCACCGCCTCCATGGAGTAGGCGGCGAACAGGAACGGCATCATGCCGCCGATCAGCAGGCCGATCACGACGAACGGGTTCTGCAGCGAGAAGTTGACCGTCTCGGCGTTGAAGGTGCCGCCGGCGTCCTCGATGGCCGTCCGCAGCTCCTCGAAGTACGAGACGAACAGGACCACCGCCGCGAGACCGGCGGAGCCGATGGCGTAGCCCTTGGTGACCGCCTTGGTGGTGTTGCCGACCGCGTCCAGCGGGTCGGTGATGCCGCGCACGGAGTCGGGCATCTCCGCCATCTCGGCGATGCCGCCGGCGTTGTCGGTGATGGGACCGAACGCGTCCAGCGCGACGATGATCCCGGCCATCGAGAGCATCGACATGACCGCGACGCCGATGCCGTAGTAGCCGCCCAGCTCGTACCCGCCGGCGATGCCGGCGACGATGACGACCACCGGCAGCGCGGTCGCCTTCAGCGACACGGCCAGGCCGGCGATGATGTTCGTCGCGTGGCCGGTCTCCGAGGCGCGGGCGACGCTCTTGACCGGACCCCAGAGGGTGCCGGTGAAGTACTCGGTGATGGCCACCAGGCCCACCGTGACGCCGATGCCGATCAGGGCGCACCAGTAGTAGTCGGTCCAGGAGCCCACCGGGCCGTTGGTCGCCTCGGCGGCCGCGCCGTCGAGGAGCCAGTAGGTGACGGGCAGGAACCCGAGGCACGCCAGCACGGCGGCCACGGCCAGGCCGATGTAGAGGGCCGCCGTCACCGACCCGCCCTCGCGGACCCGGACGAACCAGGTCCCGACGATGGAGGCGATGATCGACACGCCGCCCAGGGCCAGGGGGTAGAGCACGGCGTTGGTGCCGTCGAAGCCCGGGACCTGGAAGAACAGGTAGCCCAGGAACATCACGGCCACCGTGGTGACGGCGTAGGTCTCGAACAGGTCGGCCGCCATGCCGGCGCAGTCGCCGACGTTGTCGCCCACGTTGTCCGCGATCACGGCCGGGTTGCGGGGGTCGTCCTCGGGGATCCCAGCCTCGACCTTGCCCACGAGGTCGGCGCCGACGTCGGCGCCCTTGGTGAAGATGCCGCCGCCCAGACGGGCGAACACGCTGATGAGCGATCCGCCGAAGGCCAGGCCGATGAGCGGCACGGCGTCCTCGGGGTCGCCGCCCAGGACGAGGAAGTAGCCGGCCACCGAGAGCAGGCCGAGGCCCACCACGAGCAGGCCGGTGACGGCGCCGCCCTTGAACGCGACGCCCAGGGCGGGGCCGAGGCCGCTGCGCGCCGCCTCCGCCGTGCGCACGTTGGTGCGGACGGAGACGTTCATGCCGATGAAGCCGGCGGCGCCGGAGGCGACGGCGCCGATCAGGAAGCCGATGGCGGCCTCCCACCCGAGCAGGCTCGACTCGACCGCGCCGCCGGCGAGGCCGATGGCGAGGAAGAGGACCACCGCGACGGCCGCGATGATGGAGTACTGGCGGGCCAGGTAGGCCTGCGCGCCCTCCTGCACGGCGCGCGCGATCTCCTGCATCCGCTCGTTGCCGGCGGGGCGCTTGAGCAGGTACGCGATCAGCCCGGCGCCGTAGGCAACGGCGATGAGCCCGCATACCACCGCCAGCCAGGACGTGTTGTCCGACAGGAAGTCGGCCAAGAAGGTTCCCTCCGAGGTCGATGTGGTGGGTGGGGGGTCGCCCACCCCGCTGCCGCGTCCTCACCGCGCAACTGATGACGCGGATCGACATGGGCGATGTGCGGGCGGCTTTCTACCACATCGTGACGGACGCCACGCACCATCTCCGCGGCGCCCCGGGGCCGCGGGTGCCCGCTACAGCCGCGCACCCTCCAACGCACGCGCGCACTGGGGGTCCGGCTCCGCGGGGATGCGCGGGATGACCCACTCCAGCAGGGCGCGGAGCCGCCGGTTGTTCTCGCCGAAGACCCGCCGCACCTCGTCCGCGGACACGGGCGCGGCGTCCCCGACGCCGACGTCGTGGTCGGTCACCAGCGCGACGTTGGCGTAGCAGAGCTCCAGCTCCCGGGCGAGATGGGCCTCGGGGTACGCGGTCATGTTGATGACGTCCCCGCCCAGGGACGCGTACCACCGGCTCTCGGCGCGGGTGGAGAACCGCGGCCCCTGCACCACCACGACGGTCCCCCCGTCGCGCACCGGGATGCCGAGCTCACCGCAGCCGGCCACCAGCAGCCGCCGCAGCACCGGGCTGAACGGGTCGGCGGCGCTCACGTGCACGGCCTCCGGCCCGTCGTAGAAGGTGTCCGCGCGGCCCGAGGTGCGGTCGACGTACTGGTCGCACACCACGAAGGTCCCGCGGGCGATGTCCGCCCGCAGCGCGCCCGAGGCGCAGGGGCCGAGCACCCAGCGCACCCCCAGCTCCCGCATCGCCCACGCGTTGGCGCGGTAGTCGATGCGGTGCGGCGGCAGCTCGTGCCGGCGGCCGTGCCGGGGGATGAACGCCACGCGGCGCCCCCCGACGCTCGCCACCGCGGGGGGTGCCGAGGGCGGCCCGTACGGCGTGTCGACCGGCACCTCGACGGCGCCGGGCAGGAACTCGTAGAAGCCGGAGCCGCCGAAGATGCCGATCTCCGCCCCCGCGGACGGGTGTGCCGCGAGGGGCCCTTTGTCCGCCCCCGCGGACGGGTGTGCCGCGAGGGGCCCTTTGTCCGCCCCCGCGGACGGGTGTGCCGCGAGGGGCCCTTTGTCCGCCCCCGCGGACGGGTGTGCCGCGAGGGGCTCCTCGTCCGCCCCCGCGGACGGG
>DATMJR010000319.1:0-2238 GCA_035553775.1 Miltoncostaeaceae bacterium
GTGCCCAGCCCCGCATCCCCCCTGGACAGCGCCGCCGCCGGCACCCCGGCATGGCGCGCGGCGGCGCGGCGCGTGGGAGTGCTGTCGGCCCTCCAGCTGGCGGTCGTGCTCGCCACGGCCGTCGCGGTGCTGGCCGCCGCCGCACTGCTCGGCACGCGGCTCATGGACGCCGAGTCGTCCCGTGACGAGCGGGGGGCGCTCGCGCGCCAGGTCATGCTGGTGCGCGCCGAGTTGCAGGACCTCGGCCGGACACCGGCCCCGGCCACCGCCGCGCAGGACGCCGCCTGGCGGCTGCGGGCCGCCGCCGTGCGCGGACGGGTCCGCGCGCTGGCGGCGCACTCGGCGACCCTCGACGCCGACGTCGCGGCCACCGGCCGGGCGGCGGCCGCACGGGTGGACGCCGCCACCCGCGGCCCCGCGGCGGGTGGCGGGGCGGTGCGTGACGCCGACCCGGCGCTCAACCTGTGGCTGGCGGCCGCCCACCGCGCGCAGGGGCGCAGCGTGGCCCAGAAGATCGCCGGGGTCACGGTGTGGGCGACCGCGGGACTGGTCGCGCTGACGCTGCTGGTCGCGCTGACCGGCACGCTCGCCTGGGCGCTGCTGAACCGGGCCCGCGCGCGCCTCACCGGGGCGATCGAGCGCGCGCTGGCCGAGCAGGCCGCGCTGTACCGCACCGCCACGGCGGTCGCGAGCGGCGCCGGCCTCGACGCGACCCTGGACCGGGTCGCCGGTGAGGCGGTCCGCCTGCTGGGGTGCGAGCGCGCGCTGGTGGTGCGGTTCCTGCCGGGCGGCACCGGCGAGGTGGCCGGTGCGGCCGGGGAGGGCGGCCGCAGCGACCGCCCGGTGGCCCTGACCGGCGACGGCGTGGTCGCGCGGGTGCACCGTCAGGGGGCACCGGCCGCGACATCCCCGGATGCGGACGGTCCCGACGGCCGCCCGGCCCTGGCCGCCCCGGTCCCCCTGGACGGGGCCCCCTGGGGCGCGATCGCCTGCTTCGCCGGCCACGGCCACCGCTTCGCGCCCGACGACGCCGCGATGCTCGCGCGCTTCGGGCTGCTCGCGGGGATGGCGGTCGCCGACGCCGCGGGGCGACGGGCGCTGGAGGCGCAGGCGTCGTCGGACGGCCTCACGGGCCTCGCCAACCACCGCAGCTTCCGGGAGCGGCTCGCCGCGGAGGCCGAGCGCGCCCGGCGGCACGGCCGGGAGCTGGCGCTGGTGCTGCTCGACGTCGACCACTTCCGCGAGGTCAACACCGCGCTCGGCCACCGCGGTGGCGACCGGCTGCTGCGCGACCTCGCCGGGCTGCTGGAGGCGAGCGCGCGCACCGGCGACACCGTGGCGCGCATCGGCGGGCAGGAGTTCGCCTGGCTGATGCCCGAGTGCGACTCCTACGGCGCCTGGACCGCCGCCGAGCGCCTGCGGGCGCGCGCCGCGGCCGGGCCGCTCGGCGGGCTCACCGGCCAGACGGTGTCCGCCGGCGTGTGCGACCTGGCGCAGGCGGACGGCACGGCGGACCGCCTGTTCGAGCTCTCCTCGGGCGCCCTGTACTGGGCCAAGCAGCACGGACGCGACCTGTGCGTGCGCTACAGCCCGGACGTGGTGGTGGACCTGTCCGCGACCGAGCGGGCCGCCCGCCTGGAGCGCGCCCGGGCCCTCGACGCCGTCCGCCTGCTGGCCCAGGCGGTCGACGCACGCGACCCGTCGACGCAGCGGCACTCGGAGCGGGTCGCCGCCCTGGCGGCCGAACTCGCGCGGGTGATGGGCTGGGACGCCGACCGGGTGCGCCGGCTCTACGAGGCGGCGCTCGTGCACGACGTCGGCAAGATCGGCATCGCCGACTCGGTGCTGCTGAAGGACGGGCCGCTGACCCCCGAGGAGCGCAGGCGCATCGAGGCGCACTCGGCGCTCGGCGCCCAGATGGTCACCGACGTGCTGTCGGCCGAGCAGGTGGCGTGGGTGCGCGGGCACCACGAGCGGTGGGACGGGGGCGGCTACCCCGACGGGCTCGCGGGCGACGCGATCCCGGACGGCGCCCGCATCCTGATCGTCGCGGACGCCGTCGACGCGATGACGAGCGTGCGCCCGTACCGACCCGGCCGACCCCACGCGGAGGCCCACGACGAGGTCGTCGCGTGCAGCGGCGCCCAGTTCCCGCCCGACGTGGTGGCCGCCTTCGCGCGCATCTACCGCAGCGGGCGGCTCGCCGAGGTGCTCGCCTCGGCCACCGCCGAGCCGTAG
>DATMJR010000320.1:0-4933 GCA_035553775.1 Miltoncostaeaceae bacterium
TCAAAGCACGGCGGCGGGCGCCGCGAACCGGGACCGTCGGGGGGCCCGGCCGGCGGCCGGGGGCCGACCGCCCGGCGCCGCCCCCCGCGGACGGGGGGCGCCCGGCACGCCTACTGGACCGCGAACTCGGTGAAGTAGACGTCGATGATCTTCAGCTCGGTGTGCGCGTTGACCTGCTTCACGATCGTGTCCTTGACCGCGTGGCGGCCACGCCGCGTGGAGAGGTCGTCGGACGTGCGCTCCTGCAGGGTCGCGATCACGATGTCGCGGATCTCGGCGTCCTCCTCGAGCTTCACCGGCTCCTTGCCGTGGGCGGCGGGCAGGTGCGAATCCGACAGCTTGGACAGCTGCAGGGCGACGCCGACCTTGGCGAAGTGCCGCTGGTCGCGATCGGCCAGGTTCACGATGAACGGGTCGACCATGGTGTAGATGTGCCCGGGCTTCTTGGCGAGCGCCGCCTCGTCGGGCGCGGGCGCCTTCGGCTTCAGGAACAGGAAGCCGGCGACGGCGAGCACGAGCACCACCGGGACGGCGATGATGACGATCTTCTTCACGGGGGCGGAGTCCTTTCCGGCGTGAGGGGGTCGGTCAGGGACCGGCGGCGCCCGTGGGCGCGGGGGACGCGTCCTGCGTGCGGAGCACCAGGATCTCGACCCGCCGGTTCTGGGCGCGGTGCGCCGGGGTGTCGTTGTCGGCCACGGGACGGGTGTCGCCGCGGCTCGCGCACGTCATGCGGCCGGCGGGCACCCCCTGGCCGCGCATGGCCTCGAGCACCGCGCACGCCCGGCCGCCGCCGAGCCACCAGTTGGAGGGGAAGCGCGCTGTGCGGATGGGGTTGGAGTCGGTGTGCCCCTCCACCCACACCGGGTTGGCGAGGCCGCCGACGGCCCGCGACACGGGACGCAGCAGGTCACGGGCCTCCGGGCGCAGGTCGGCCGAGCCCGAGTCGAACAGGAACGGGTCGGTGCGCAGCCGGATCACCAGGCCCCGCTGGTCGATCTCCGTGCGGATCTGCCGCCCGAAGCCGGCGCGCCGCGCCTCGGCGTCGATCGCCCGCTTGGCCTCCTCCATCTGCGCGGTCTCGAGGCTGGCGGCGCTGGAGGCGCCGTTGGCCATGGTGATGCCCATGGGGGTCGCGATCTGCGGGGAGATGCTGCTCGCGGGATTCTGGATCACGGGCGCCGCCGCCTGGGCGGGCCCCTGCTCGAGGGCGCTCTCGCCGCCCTGGAACAGCCCCGGGGAGAACGCCTGGGACAGCGACTCCTTGAGCTGCTCGAACTTGCCGGTGTTCACCACCGAGATCGAGAACAGCACCATGAACAGCACGAACATCAGCGTGAGCACGTCGGCGTAGGTGATCAGCCACCGCTCGTCGGGGTGCTCCTCGTGGTGCTCCTTCTTCTTGCGCCGGGCCACGTGCGCGGACCCCTACGCGGCCTGCGCCACGGCGGGCTCGGCCTCGCCCTCGGCGCCCTCGCGCATCGCCGGCGGCACGAAGCTCCACAGCTTGTCGGCGAGCACGCGCGGGTTGTCGCCGCTCTGGATCGACAGCACGCCCTCGATCACCAGGCGCTTGTGCGCCACCTCGGCCTCGGTGTGCCGCTTCAGGTGGTTCGCCATCGGATAGAAGAAGACGTTGGCGGCACCCACGCCGTAGAACGTGGCGAGGAACGCGGCCGAGATCTTCGGCCCGAGGGTGTCGGGCTGGTCGAGGTGCTGGAGCACCCCGACGAGGCTGAGCACCGTGGCCAGGATGCCGATGGTCGGCGCGAAGGCGCCGCCGTTGCGGAAGATCTCCTGGTTCTTGCGGTGGCGCGTCTCGGTCTGCTCGACCTCGTTCTCCATGATGTCCTGGACCAGCTCCGGGTCGGTGCCGTCCACCACGAGCCGGACGCCCTTCTTGAGGTAGGGGTCGTCCAGGTCCTGGATGTCGGCCTCGAGCGCCAGCAGCCCCTCGCGGCGCGCCTTCTCGGCGAAGCCCACCAGCGTCGTGATGGTCTCGGCGCGCTTCTCGGGCGGGTCCTTGATGCCCGGACCGAAGCACAGCTTCATCATCATCCCGATGGTGCTGAGGCCCGACGAGGCGATCATCACGCCCAGCGTGGCCCCCATCACCATCACGAAGGCCGGCGGGCTGATGATGCTCCCGATCGTGCCGCCCTTGAGGATCATCCCGACCAGGATCAGGACGGTCGCGGCGATGATGCCGACGAGTGCGCTCATGGTCTCGTCCTCCGTCCCCGGCCGGCTACGCCTGGGCCGCGAGGGCGGCGGTGACCGTCGGCAGCAGGGAGGCGCCCAGCACCGCGCGCCGGTAGTCCACGACGCGCTGCACGATGTCCCCCACCTCCTCCGCGACGATGACGCGGCGGCGGTCGACGAGGGTGATCACCGTGTCGGGCGTCGCCTCGATCGTCTCGATGAGCTCGGCGTTGAGCACGACGGGCTCGCCGGTGAGCTTGTGCAGGGTGATCACGGGTTCCTCCTGAACCGGGCCGCCGGACGGCGGCAGTCCACGCCCGAGTATCGGATCCGCCGCGGGCCCGATTGAGGACCGCGCCGGGGCGGGCGGTGCGCGCCCGCCGGCGGCGGGCGCGCGCGCGACGGCGGGCTAGCGCTTGAGGTTCACCAGCTCCGACAGCATCTCGTCGGAGGTGGTGATCGCCCGGGAGTTCGCCTGGAACCCGCGCTGGGCGATGATCATGTTGGTGAACTCGAGCGCCAGGTCGACGTTGCTCATCTCGAGCGCGCCGGGCGTGACGGTGCCGTGGCCCCCGGCGCCCCCGGGCGCGCCGTTCACGGGCGCCCCGGAGTTGTTGCTCTCGCGGTACATGTTGCCGCCGACGCGCTCCAGGCCCGTCTGGTTGGCGAACTTCGCGAGGCTGAGGGTGCCGATGACCGTCGAGACGCCCGCCGTGTCGACGGCGCTGACGACGCCGGCCGCGTCGACGCTGATCGCGGCGGTCGTCGCCGGGTCCACCTGGAGGCGGCCGATGTTGCCCGTCGCCTGCACCGTGCCGAGGACGTAGTTGCCGCTGCTCGTGACCAGGTGGCCCTGCGCATCGAACGAGAAGTTGCCCGCGCGGGTGTACAGCTCGCCGCCGGCGGTGCGGTCGTTGCCACCCGCGCCACCCCAGGTGCTGCCCGCGGCGGCGACCCGGAAGAAGCCGTCGCCGTTGATCATCATGTCGGTCACCACGCCGGTGTTCTGGGTGGTGCCCTGGGTCATGACCTGGTCGATGGAGTTCAGCGACATCCCCAGGCCGACCTGGCGGGCGTTGGTGCCGCCCACGCCGCCGGCGACGGGCGCCGAGGCGCCCGAGAGGTTCTGGTACAGCGCGTCCTTGAAGGTCGTGCGCTGACCCTTGAAGCCGAACGTGTTCACGTTCGAGATGTTGGACGCGATCGTGTCCATCATCGTCTGGTGGTTCCTCAGGCCGGAGACGGCCGAGAACATGGATCGCATCATCTGAGCGGATGTCCTTTCCGGTTCCGGTGGCCATCCCTCCCGTAGGGGTCCAGGCGGGCCGCCGCGTCGGTCCTGGTCATGTCCGGACCAGGCCTGTGTGTCGGTGTGTCGGGTTCGGGTGCCGCCCGTCAGCGGGCGAGCACCGCACTGTCGATGTTGGTGAAGACCTGCTCCCGGAGCCCCTCCCGGTCGACGGCGGTGATGACCACGCGGTTGGCGACCGAGACCACGAACGCCAGGTCGTCCACGAGGACGAGGCTGTCGCGCGATCCCTTCGCCGCGGCCCGCGCGACGGCGTCCTCGAGGCGGCTCGCCACCTCGGGTGTGACCTGCAGCCCGCGCTGCACCAGCCGGTCGCGCGCGTGCGCGCTCCAGCGCAGCGCCTCGGCCGGCTGCGTGCCGAGCCGGTCGGCGAGCATCTGCTCGAAGCCCCCGGGCGCCCCGGCCCGCCGGGCGGCGGGTGCGGCGACGGGCGCGACGCGCTCGGCGGCGCGCGTCCCGGTGAGCGGGCGGACCGGCTCGGCGGACATCAGCGGACCTCGACGACCCGGTTCGCCGGCACGGAGACCCCGCCGATCTGGAGCGTCACCCGGGTGCCGTTGCCCTCGACGCGCAGGCGCTCGACCGTGCCCGTGACCGGCACGTCGCCGCCCTCGGGCACGTAGCTCACCTGGCGGCCCACGAGCGCGGCGCCCTGGCTGAGCTGCGTGGTCAGGTTGAGCGCCTTCATGCTCGCGTTGAGGCTCGTGATCTGCTCGAGGCTGGAGAACTGGGCCATCTGCCCGATGAACTCCGTGTCCTTCATGGGCTCCAGCGGGTTCTGGCTCTTGACCTGGGCGGCCAGGACCTTGAGGAAGGTCTCGCTGGAGAACAGGTCCTTGCCGGCCGTCGCCGAGGGCGCGTTCGGCTGCGCGGAGCGCGGCTCGTAGGCGCCGGTGACGGGGCTGGCGGTGACGTCGACGGCCATCGCTCCTCCTCTAGGCCAGAAGGTCGAGCCGGGGGGCCCCGGCGTGGGACGATGCGGCGGACGACGCGCTCATCGGGCCATCCTCGGCGTCGGCGTCCCCGGACATGAGCCCCGGGGCGGCCCGGCGGCCGTCCATGGCCGTCGCGGGCCGCTCGCGGGCCTCGCCGTGGTAGCTGACGTCCATGCCCTCCAGCGTGTAGCCCTGATCCGACAGGGCCTCGGCCAGGCGCGGCATCGCCGCCTCGAGCATGCGGGCCGCCTCCGGGCGGTCGGCCACGATGTGCGCCTGCATGACGCCGTCGTGCATCACCACCCGGACGATCAGATGGCCGAGCTCGGGCGGGCGCAGGTCGAGCATGATCTCCCGGCCGCCCTCCCGGATGGCCATGTGCACCCGCATCCCGATCTCCCGGGCGAGGGCGGCGTGCGTGGCACCGGAGGGCGCCCCGGCGGCCACGGGGGCCCCGGGGGGTCCGGGCGCCTCGGTGCGCGCGGAG
>DATMJR010000321.1:0-9157 GCA_035553775.1 Miltoncostaeaceae bacterium
GTGGTCGACCCGGTCGCCGCGCGCGGCGAGCTCGCACAGGATGCCGCCCACCTTGCGCCCGCCGAGCACGAGGTCGTTGGGCCACGCGATCGTGACCTCGCCGGCGCCGAGGGCGGCGATGCCGTCCGCGACGCCCACCGCGACCACGATGGGCAGCAGCCCGGCGGCGATCGGCGCGACGGGGGGACGCAGAAGCACCGAGAACAGGAGCCCCTCCCCCGGCCGCTCCTGCCACGGCCGCCCGCGCCGGCGAGGTCACGATCGCGTGGCCCAACGACCTCGTGCTCGGCGGGCGCAAGGTGGGCGGCATCCTGTGCGAGCTCGCCGCGCGCGGCGACCGGGTCGACCACGCCGTCGCGGGGATCGGCCTGAACGTGCACGGGGCCCCGGAGGCGGAGGGCGCCCGGTGGGTGCCCGGCGCGATCGCCGACGCGGCCGCCGGCGTGACGCGCGCCGAGCTGCTGGTGGCGGTGCTCGGCGCCCTGGGGGCCCGGCTGGAGGCGTGGTACGGCGGCGACGCCGAGGACGCGCGGGCGGCATTCACCGCCCGCGATCACCTCGCCGGCCGCGTGATCCGGGTGGCCACCCCGGACGAAAACCTTGCAGGACGCGCCACGGGCATCGACGGCGCGGGGCGGCTCCGCCTGCGCACGCCCTCGGGCGAGGTCGTGCTGGTGGCGGGGGAGGTGACCGGGGTCGACCCCGCCCGCCCCTGAGTCCGCCCTGTGCGACGCAACCTGGGCAGACATTGGACAGAGTCTTGACATACACGGTGCACAGTGGGAACCTCCGCAGTGCGTCCACCCACTCGGACGCGACGACGGAGGCACCAGTGACCGCCCGGCTCCACATCACCCCCTCACCCGCCGCACTCGCGGAGCGGCGGGGTGCGGCCGTGCTCGTCACCGGTGCTCCCCGCGTCCTGAACGGGATCGACGACCGGTAAGCGGGCGCGTCGCGGCGCCCGTCCGGGCGCGCAGGTCGCCCTGGAGACGAGGTGCACACGTGTACGAGCTCAGTCGGGACCTGTACCGGTCCCTGAAGCCGTGGGTGATCGCCGACCCGCGTCACCCGGGCCGCTCGGAGCGGCTCCTGCTCGCCGCCTGCGAGCACACCATCGAGCGGATCGCGCGTGACCTGCGTCGCTACCCCCGCCCGGCGCGCCACCTGTTCGGGCAGGTCCGGTTCCTGTTCCCGCTGCGCGACCAGCTGCAGGTGTTTCACGTCATCGAGACGCAGCTGAAGGGCGCGCTGGAGACGCTCGAGGCCTCCGCGGGCCCTGACACGGGCCGCGCGAGCGCGCTGCGCTGCGCGTCGATCAACCGCAAGGGCAAGCCCTGCGGCCGCGAGCCCCTGCGCGGGTCGCGGTACTGCCCCTCGCACCGCCACCTCGAGGCCGTCATCCCGCCGGCCCACCAGGGCCTCTACGTGGCGTAGGCCCGGCGGCCCGCCCGAACGAGTCCCCTCGGGCGGGCCGCCGGGATCAGCGGGCGCGCGCGCCGGGGCGGTCGCCCCCGGAGACCCGGCGGTCGCCGGCCTCCGCGAACCGCGCCAGGGCCTCGCGCCGCCGCTCGGCGTGGTCCACGACCGGCGCCGGGTAGTCCCGGCCGATCCGGCAGCGCGCCGCCCGCTGCTCCTCGTCGCCCATCCGCCACGGCTCGTGGATGTGCGCGTCGGGCACCTGGCGCAGCTCGGGGACGTAGCGCCGGATGTACGCGCCGGCGGGATCGAAGCGGCGCGCCTGCAGGGTGGGGTTGAGGACCCGGTGGAAGGGCGCGGCGTCCGTGCCGGTGCCGGCAACCCACTGCCAGCCGCCGTTGTTGTTGGCGGGGTCGCCGTCCACGAGGCCCTGCATGAACACGGTCTCGCCCCGCCGCCAGTCGAGCAGCAGATCCTTCACCAGGAACGAGGCCACGACCAGCCGGCCACGGTTGTGCATCCACGCGACCTCGCCCATCTGCCGCATCGCCGCGTCCACGAGGGGATAGCCGGTCTCGCCGCGGCGCCACGCGTCGAGCGCCCGCCCGCCCGCGTCCGGGTCCCAGCGCACGGAGCCGCGGTCGGCGCGCAGCGGGCCCCGGGCGACGTGCGGGTGACGCAGCAGGTGGTGGTGGTAGAACTCGCGCCAGGTGATCTGGCGCAGGAAGGCGCGGCGCCCCGCCCCCAGTGACCCCGGGGCGCCGAGGGCCCGGGCGATCTGGGCGTCGGTGCACATGCCGAAGCGCAGGTAGGCCGACAGGCGGGAGGTGGCGTCCTCGGCCACCATGTCGCGCCGCTCGTGGTAGCGGTCGGCGGCGCCGGAGCGGATGAACGCGGTGAGCGCCTCCCGGGCGGCACGTGGGCCGGCCGGGAGCGGCGGGTCGCCGCCGGGCAGCGCGTTCAGGTCGTCGCCTCCGAGCACCGGGCCGGTGAGGCGGTCGGGCGCCGGCACGTGAGGCGGCACCTCATGGGCCGCCCAGGCGCGGGCGAAGGGCGAGAACACGAGGTAGCCGGCCTCGGTGGGCCCCGGGAGCTCGTCCGGCGGCACCATCAGGTCGCCCTCGACGCGGCGCAGCGCGACGCCGGCCCGGGCGAGCGCGGCCTCCACGCGTTCGTCGCGCGCGCGGCCGTAGGGGGAGACCTCGGCCGAGGCGTGCACGCGGTCCGCGCCCGCCTCCACGGCGACGGCGGGGACCACCTCCTCGGGCGCGCCGCGGCGCACCACCAGCGGGACGCCCCGCCCCCGCAGCTCCGCGTCGAGCGCCTCCAGTCCGGCGCGCAGGAAGCGCAGGCGCGCGGGCGCGCGGTGGTGCCGGCGCGCGAGCAGTGCCGGGTCGACCACCCACAGGCACACCACCGGGCCGCGCGCCGCCGCCTCGGCGAGGGCCGGGTGGTCGGCGACCCGGAGGTCCCGCCGGAACCACACGACCGTGACGGGCACGGCTCTAGATCGCCGCCGCGGCCGTGCCGTTCGTCGCGGCGGTCTCGGCGATGCGCCGCGCGACGGTGACCGGGTCGCCCGTCTCCAACCGTGCGCCGACGCGCGACGCGGCATCGCGGGTGGCGCCCGGGCCGGCGAGCACGAGCGGCGCGACCGCCGCGAGCCGGCGCAGGCCCTCCTCGTCCCCGCGCAGCCGCGCCTCCTCGTTGGCGGCCACCACGACCACGTCGGGTGCGAGCCGCCGCGCGGCGTCGGTCACGGTGTCCACGGGGGTGGCCGCGCCGATCAGCGTGACCCGCCATCCGTGCCCGCGCAGCGCCAGCCCCAGGCAGACCAGGCCGATGTCGTGCAGCTCGTCCGGGGCGCAGGCCAGCAGCGCCCGCGGACCACCCCCCGTGTCCCAGCCCCGGCCGTGGGTCAGCAGGCGCGAGCGGATCACGTTGCTCGCGAAGTGCTCCTGGGCCACGCTGATCTCGCCGCGCTCCCAGCGGTCGCCGAGATCGCGCAGGTAGGGCATGACCACGTGCGACAGCACCGAGTCGAGGCTGAACGCGGCCAGCATCCGGTCGATGGCGGCGTGGGCGCGCGCCTCGTCGAAGTTCTCCAGGGCCTCGCGCAGCACCGCGATGGGGTCCTCGGGCGGCTCCACCGACGCGGGGCCCCGATCGTCCGCCTCGACCGCCCGCCGGGCCGCCTGCGCGGGAGCGAGCCCCGCGGCCAGGTTGGCCTGCATGTCGCGGATACGCCGCTCGTCGTCGTCCGAGTACAGGCGGAACCCGCCCTCGGTGCGCTCCGGGCGAAGCAGCCCGTAGCGCCGCTCCCATGCCCGCAGCGTGTCGGGTGCGACCCCCACGCGGCGGCTGAGCTCGCCGATGCGGAGGTACGCGCCCCCGTGTGCCTGGTCCAACGTGTGGGCCCCCGTGGCTCGCCGCCGGAGGTTGTCCGGGGTCTGTCCAACGTTATCGGCGGTCTCAGGCGGAAAGAAACGGGGACCCGTCCCCGTTTCCTCTACGCCAGGGCGCCGTGCAGCATGCGCACGACCAGGCGGGCGGCGTCCTCGTCGGCCACGCCCATCACCTCGCGCTGGTGCCGGATGAGGTCCGGCGCCAGCAGCGCCAGGACGGCGTCGGGGACCGCGTCCAGATCGACCGCGGGGCACTCGCCGGCCTGCGCCGCGGCGGCCAGCAGACCGGCGACCGCCTGGCGCTGCCAGAGGTAGGCCGGCGAGAGCCGGTACTGGCCGTCGTCCTGGTGGGCGACGCAGAACAGGTCGAGGTTGCCGGCGGTGAACGCGTGCAGCCGCCCCAGCAGCCGCTCCAGCACCGCCAGCGGCCCGTGCTCGGCGACGCCCAGCCCGCGCAGCAGGTCGCGCTGGACGTCGCGCGCGAGGTCGTCGAGCACCGCGTGCGCGAGGGCCGCCCGCGACGGGAAGCCCCGGTAGAGGGTGCCCTTGCCGATGCCGGCGGCGACGGCCACCTCCTCCATGGTCAGCTCGCCGCCGCGCTCGGCGAACAGCCGCCGGGCGGCGCACAGGGCCTTCTCGCGGTTGCGCGAGGCGTCCCGGCGGAGGGTGCGCACCGGGCGGCCGTCCTGCCCCAGCCGGGGCGAGCGCAGTGCGGCCTGCGCCGGACGTGAGGTGGTGTCGGGCAAAGTGGACGTACGTCCAGATTAGCGGGTGGGCACGCTCGTCCTCCATCATCCCCCGGCACGGGCCGGACGTCGCCCCCCGCTAGGCTGGGCCGGTGCGCGCGGCGGTGTACCACGGAGGGGGACGCGTCACGCTGGAGGAGCGGCCCGCCCCGGTGGCAGGGCCGGGCGAGCTGCTGGTGCGGGTCCGCGCCTGCGGCATCTGCGGCAGTGACCTGATGGGCTGGTACCAGGACCCGCGCGCGCCGATGGTGCCCGGGCACGAGCCGGCCGGGGAGGTGGCGGCGGCGGGCGAGGGCGCGCCCCTGGCGGTGGGCACACGCGTCGCGGTGCACCACCACGTGCCGTGCATGGCCTGCCCCCTGTGCCGCCGCGGACGGCACACGCTGTGCCCGCGGTTCCGCGAGACGCACCTCGAGCCCGGCGGGATGGCCGAGTACGTGCGCGTGCCCGCCGCCAACGCCGCGCTCGACGTGTTGCCCCTCCCCGACGACCTGCCGCTGTGGGCGGCCACGCTCGTGGAGCCCCTCGGCTGCGTGGTGCGTGGGCAGCGCGCGGCCGGCGTCGGCCCGGGCGCGCGCGTGGCCGTGGTCGGCGCGGGCGGCATGGGCCTGCTGGAGATCCAGGCGGCCCGCGCGCTGGGGGCCGCCGCGGTCGTGGCGTGCGAACCGCGCCCGGAGCGGCGGGCGCGGGCCGCGCGGGCCGGCGCGCGCGTCCACGCCGACGTCGCCGGGGCGCGGGACGACCCCGCGCTCGCGGGTGGGGCGGACCAGGTGTTCGTGACCACCGCCTCCCCGGCCGCCATCGCGGCGTCGCTGGATCTCGCGGGGCCCGGGGGCGCCGTGCAGCTGTTCGCGCCGCCCCCGCCGGGGGAGCCCGTCGCGCTCGACCTCGGCGCGGTGTGGTGGCGCGAGGTGAGCATCGGGTCCACCTACTCGGCCGGCCCGTTCGACACCCGTGACGCCCTGGCGATGCTGGCGCGCGGCGACGTCGACCCGGAGCTCGTGGTGTCCCATCGCGTGCCGCTCGACCGGGTGGAGGAGGCCTTCCGGCTCGCCCGCGGGCCGGAGGCGATCAAGGTCGTGGTCGAGCTGTAGGGCGGGCCCGGCGCGGACGGCGCCGCCCCCGTCCCGGAGGCCGGCGGGGCCCGGGGAGCGGGCCCGGCGCCCGCATCCCGGCCCTGCGCTATCCTGCCTCCCGCCGGCCGCGTGGCCGGGCGTGGTGAACGTAGCTCAGTCGGTAGAGCTCCTGGTTGTGGTCCAGGCGGTCGTGGGTTCGAGTCCCATCGTTCACCCTCCCGATGGGGAGGCGGTTCCGGCGGGTGTGGCGGAACCGGTAGACGCGCTAGGTTTAGGTCCTAGTGGGGCAACCCGTGGAGGTTCGAGTCCTCTCACCCGCATGCCGATAGCCACCGAAGTCACTCCACTTGAGGAGAACCGCGTCCAGCTGGACGTCTCGGTCTCGCACGACGAGGTCGAACGCGCCGTGGACCGGGCTCTCCGTCAGCTCGCACGCGAGGCCCGCATCCCGGGCTTCCGGCCGGGCAAGGTCCCTCCCGCCGTCGTCATGCGCCGCTTCGGGCGCGACGTCGTCGTGCAGGAGATGCTCAAGTCGTCCCTGGGCGAGTGGTACGAGAGCGCGGTCGCCGACGCGGGCGTGCGCCCGATCGACGACCCCGAGCTCGATCTGGACACGGTGCCCGAGGAGGGCTCCGACCTCGTGTTCCGGGCCACCGTCCGCACCCGTCCCACCGCCACCGTCGGGAACTACACGGGGCTGCAGGTCCCCCGTGAGGAGGTCGAGGTGCCGGACGGCGCGGTCGACGCCGAGCTGGACCGGCTGCGTCAGCGCGCCGCCCGCCTGCAGGTGGTCGAGCGGCCGGCGGCCGCCGGCGACTTCGTGGTGATCTCGTTCGAGGGTCGCGCCAACGGCAGGCGCATCGCGTCGGCCAGCGCACGCGACTACATGGTGGAGCTGGGCGCCAACCGGCTGCTGCCCGACTTCGACACCGCGCTGCAGGGCATGAGCGCGGGCGAGGACGTCACGGTCGAGGTCGGCTACGCCGACGACGACCAGCGTCCCGAGCTGCGCGGCAAGACGGTGGCGTACACGGTCTCGCTGCAGCAGGTGCAGGAGAAGGTGCTGCCCGACCTCGACGACGACCTCGCCCTCGAGGTGTCCGAGTTCGACACGCTCGACGAGCTGAAGGCCGACATCTTCGAGAAGCTCCGCGCCCGCCAGCAGGCGGAGGTGGACGAGCGCTTCCGGCGGCGCGTCATCGACGCGGCCGTCGCCGAGGCCACCGTCGAGGTGCCCGCGGTCATGATCGACCGCCGCATCAACGGCATCCTCTCCCAGACGGCCAATCAGCTGCCGCGCGGGGTCACCTTCGAGCAGTACCTGCAGGCCACCGGGCGCACGCTGGAGCAGGCGGTGGAGGAGCTGCGGCCCGACGCCGAGATGGCCATCAAGCGCGAGCTGGTGGTCGAGGCGGTCGCGCAGGCCGAGGGCATCGAGATCACCGACGCCGACGTCGAGGCGCAGATCCGCCAGGACGCCGAGTCGATGGGCCGCGACGCCGAGGAGCTGGCCGCGGAGGTCCGTACGGGCAACGCGTGGGAGACCCTGCGCGAGGACCTGCGGCTGCAGCGCGCCGTGCACGCGATGGTGTCCACGGCGGAACCGATCTCCATGGAACAGGCGGAGGCGCGCGAGAAGATCTGGACCCCGGGCGAGGAGAAGCCCGAGGCCGGGTCGAAGCTCTGGACGCCCGGCCAGCCCACCTGACGCGAGGAGCACCCTCCGCATGAGCCCCCTGATCCCGATGGTGGTCGAGCAGACCTCGCGTGGCGAGCGTTCGTTCGACATCTACTCGCGTCTCCTCAACGAGCGCATCGTCTTCCTCGGGACCCCCATCGACGATCAGATCGCGAACCTCGTCGTGGCGCAGCTGCTCCACCTGGAGAGCGACGACCCCGACAAGGACATCTCGCTGTACATCAACTCGCCGGGCGGGTCGGTGTACGCGGGGCTCGCGATCTACGACACCATGCAGTTCATCAAGCCCGACGTGCAGACCATCTGCGTGGGCATCGCGATGAGCATGGGGGCGCTGCTGCTCACCGGCGGCGCGCAGGGCAAGCGCATGGCGCTGCCCAACGCCAAGGTGATGATCCACCAGGTGTCGTCCGGCTTTCAGGGCCAGGCCTCCGACATCGAGATCCACGCCCGCGAGGTCATCTCCCTGCGGCACCGCCTGGACGAGATCATCGCCCATCACACGGGCCAGCCGCTCGAGAAGGTCAAGCAGGACACCGAGCGCGACTACTTCATGTCATCGGAGGAGGCGAAGGACTACGGCCTGGTGGACCGGGTCATCACGTCGCACTAGCGACGCAT
Organism: Miltoncostaeaceae bacterium; assembly: GCA_035553775.1. Lineage (GTDB taxonomy): Bacteria > Actinomycetota > Thermoleophilia > Miltoncostaeales > Miltoncostaeaceae > DATMJR01. Next base: position 7,967 of record DATMJR010000321.1, read on the forward strand.
CGCCTCGATTCACATGGGCAAGTCCCAGGACTCCAACGAGCAGCTGCTGTGCAGCTTCTGCGGCAAGTCGCAGCGGCAGGTCAAGAAGCTCATCGCCGGCCCCGGCGTGTACATCTGCGACGAGTGCATCGACCTGTGCAACGAGATCATCGACGAGGAGCTCACCTCGCCGGTGGGCTTCGACCCCGACGCGCTCCCGCGGCCGCGTGAGATCTACGAGGTCCTGAACGAGTACGTAGTGGGCCAGGAGGAGGCCAAGCGCACCCTCTCGGTGGCCGTCTACAACCACTACAAGCGCGTCCAGATGATGTCGGCGGGCGAGTCCGACATCGAGCTGCAGAAGAGCAACATCCTGCTGCTCGGGCCCACCGGCTGCGGCAAGACGCTGCTGGCCCAGACGCTGGCGCGCATCCTCAACGTGCCGTTCGCGATCGCCGACGCCACCGCCCTCACCGAGGCCGGCTACGTGGGCGAGGACGTCGAGAACATCCTGCTCAAGCTGATCCAGGCCGCCGACTTCGACGTCAAGAAGGCCGAGACCGGGATCATCTACATCGACGAGGTCGACAAGATCGCCCGCAAGGCGGACAACCCGTCGATCACGCGGGACGTCTCCGGCGAGGGCGTGCAGCAGGCGCTGCTGAAGATCCTCGAGGGGACGGTGGCCTCGGTGCCGCCGCAGGGGGGCCGCAAGCACCCCCACCAGGAATTCCTCTCCATCGACACGACCAACGTGCTGTTCATCTGCGGCGGCGCGTTCGCGGGCCTGGAGCAGGTCATCGGCCGCCGCACCGGGCGCCGGGCGGTCGGGTTCGCGGCCGACCTACGCGACCGGCGCGAGCACGACCCGCACGACCTGCTCAGCAAGGTGCTGCCCGAGGACCTCATGAACTACGGGCTCATCCCCGAGTTCGTGGGCCGGCTGCCCGTCATCTCGGCGGTGCACCAGCTCTCGCGCGACGACCTCGTGACGATCCTGTCCGAGCCCAAGAACGCCCTGGTCAAGCAGTTCAAGCGCTTCTTCAGCTTCGACCGCGTCGACCTCACGTTCTCGGACGACGCGCTCACCGCGATCGCCGACCGGGCTCTGGAGCGCGAGACCGGCGCGCGCGGGCTGCGCTCGATCGTCGAGGCCGCGCTGATGGACGTCATGTTCGAGCTGCCCTCGCGCGACGACGTGATCAAGTGCGC
>DATMJR010000322.1:0-2882 GCA_035553775.1 Miltoncostaeaceae bacterium
GGCGGAGGGGGTCACCCGCGGCACCCTACCGCGGGCCGCCGGTCTAGCCTGCCCCCGTGGACCAGGGCACCCCCCCGCGCACCGGGCTCACGCCCGCCGCCCGCACCGCCCTGGTCTCGGTCGCCGCGGCGGTGGTGCTGATCGCGGTGAAGCTCTCCGCCGGCCTGGCCAGCGGCAGCCTGGCGCTGGTGTCCGAGGCGGTGCACAGCGGCAGCGACCTGGTGGCCGCGGTGCTGGCGTTCCTGGCGCTGCGCGTGGCCGGGCGGCCGCCCGACCGCAGTCACCCGTACGGCCATGGCAAGGCCGAGCACCTGTCGGCGCTGCTGGAGGGGCTGCTGCTGGTGGCGGTCAGCGGCGTGATCGTGTGGGAGGCCGTCGGCCGGCTGGGGGACCCGGCGGAGATCACCACCGGCCCCTGGGTGTGGGCGTCCCTGGCGCTGGTGGTGGTGATCGACGCGGCGCGGGCGTCGGCGTCCTGGATCGGGGCCCGCCGCCACTCCAGCCCGGCCCTGGCGGCGGGGGCGCTGCACTTCGCCGGCGACCTCGCCGGGACGCTGGCGGTGATCGTGGGGCTCCTGTTCGTCGAGGCGGGCCACCCCGAGGCCGACGCGCTCGCGGCCCTGGCGGTGGCGGCGCTGGTGCTGGTGGCCTCGGGGCGCCTGATGCTGCGCAACGCCGACATCCTGCTCGACCGGGCGCCGGCCGGTGCCACCCGGGAGGCCCGCGAGGCGATCGCGGCGCTCGGGCCCGGCGTCACCCTGCGGCGCCTGCGGGTGCGCCAGGCCGCCGGTCGGCACTTCGCCGACGTGGTGGTGGCGGTGCCCCCGGGATCGGCGCTGGGGCAGGCGCACGCCGCCGCCGACGCGGTCGAGGAGGCGCTCGAGCGCGCGGTGCCCGGGATGGACAGCGTGGTGCACGTGGAGCCGGGCGAGGGTTCGGTGCACGAGCGCGTGCTCGCGGCGGCGCAGGGGGTCGCCGGCGTGCGCGAGGTGCACAACGTGCGGGTGGTGACGCTCGACGAGGGCGTGGAGGCCTCGCTCCACCTGAAGCTCCCCGCCGGGACGCCCCTCGCCGAGGCCGACGCCGTGGCCGGGGCCGTGCGCGCCGCGGTCACCACCGCCCTCCCGGGCGTCCGGTCGGTGCGCACCCACCTGGAGCCGCTCGAGGAGGTCGGCCGGGGGCGGGCGCGCGCGGCGGGACGGCTGGCCGCCGCCGTGGAGGCGGCCGTGCGGGCGGCGACCGGCGTCGCCCCCGGCGAGGTGCGGGTGCGCGAGGTGGCGGGCGACCTGGTGGCGTACGTCACCCTGCCGCTGCCCGGTGACACCACCCTCGACGAGGCCCACGCGACGGCCGCGCGGGCCCGCCGGGCCGGGCGCGACGCCGCCGAGGAGGTGCGCGACGTGTTCGTGGAGACGGTCGCCTCGAATCCTCCGCCCACGGGCCAATACTGACCCCACCCCCTTGCGACATACGGCACAGACCCCTGGACCCCCGTGGGCGGCCGGACTAGGGTCGGCCCATTCCGCACCGCACGTGCACCTCACCCCGGCCTCCCCACCCCGCCGTCGTCCGGCGGCGGGGGGCGAGGAGGCGGACCCGTCCGGGCTGCATGCCCGGGTCGGCGTCCGGGGGCGTGCACGTGCCGCGCGCAACCCGCGCCGCGTGTCCCGCCGGCTCCGCCCGGCCCACGCGCGCGACCCACGAGTGCCCACGGCCCCGCCCCTCGCCGCCGCTGCGGCGGCGCGGATCGGGTGACCGCCGCGGCACGTCCCGGTAGCACCGCGACGAAAGGCGGCCCCCCACATGTCGTCCCAGCTGACCCCGACCGAGGATCTGATCCGTCAGCGCATCGAGGAGGAGCGCGCCCGCCTCGAGCGTGAGATGGGCGTCAAGAACAGCGCTCCGCAGCACTTCGAGAAGCCCGTGGAGCGGCCGTTCACGCGCGACCAGCGGCCCCACACCACGGTGCTCTACGGGGGCCTCACCTGGAAGCACGAGCACCTGATCCACGGCGCGCTCTCCGGCCTCGGCTACCTCTGCGAGGTGCTGCCCGTGCCGGACGTGGCGGCCTTCCAGCTGGGCAAGGAGTACGGCAACAACGGCCAGTGCAACCCGACCTACTTCACGGTCGGCAACCTGGTGCAGCACCTGCAGAAGCTCGAGCGGTCCGGCATGAGCAAAGAGGACATCCTCGACAAGTACATCTTCGTCACGGCCGGCGCCTGCGGCCCCTGCCGGTTCGGCATGTACGAGGCCGAGTACCGCCTCGCCCTGCGCAACTCCGGCTTCGACGGTTTCCGGGTGATCCTGTTCCAGCAGTCGGGCGGTCTCGACCAGTCCGGCGCCGAGGCCGGCCTGGAGATGAACACCGACTTCTTCCTGGCGATCCTGAACGCCATGAACATGGGCGACCTGATGAACGACATCGGGTACCAGGTGCGCCCCTTCGAGACCGAGCCGGGCGCGGTCAACGTCGCCCTCGAGCGCGGCATGGAGACGCTCTACACGGTCCTGCGGGACCACCGCAGCCACACCCTCGACGGCGCGGTGGGCCGGCTCCTGGGCGAGAGCAAGGTCGGCGACATGGCCAACAAGGCGGCCAAGTTCGCGGACCAGCTGGTGGGCAAGGAATACACGGAGGCCTTCCAGGCGGTGGGCGAGGAGCTCGCCGCGGTCCGGCTCGACCGCACGCGCATCAAGCCCGTCGTCAAGATCACGGGCGAGTTCTGGGCCCAGACCACCGAGGGCGACGGCAACTTCAACATGTTCGCCTTCCTGGAGCGCGAGAACGCCCAGGTGGTGGTGGAGCCGGTCGGCACCTGGATCATGTACATGATCCACCAGGCCAAGCAGATGAACCGCGACCGCGCGCAGGTGGGCGG
>DATMJR010000323.1:0-4178 GCA_035553775.1 Miltoncostaeaceae bacterium
CAGGTTGGCGGGGCTCCTGTGGGGGTCGGCGCCACCCCGGGGGGACTTGAGGGCGTTCCGCGCCGGCGCACCGCACGGTTCGCCGGCGGGTGCGGACGCCGGCGATCGGGCACCGGGGCCGTGGACGTCCCGCTCCCCACATCAGGAGGACCACATGCCCCCCGTGCTGACGGCCGACATCGGCGACAGCCTCCAGCGCGCATCGGACGCGATCTTCGAGTGGATCCCGCGCCTGATCGGCGCGGCGGTGATCCTGCTCGTCGCATGGCTCATCGCGCGCGCCGTGGCCGCGCTGCTGGAGCGCGCCCTGGGTCGTGCCGGCATCGACCGCGCCGCCCACTCCGGCGGCGTGGGCGCCCGGATCGCGACGGCCGCCCCCGGGCTCCGCCCCAGCCGCCTCATCGCGCAGATCGCCTTCTGGCTGATCCTGCTGACCGGTGTGCTGATCGCGCTGTCCGCGCTGGGGATCCCCGCCGTCGACACCTTCGTCGCCGACGCCATCGCCTACCTGCCGAACGTCGTCGCGGCGATCCTGATCGTCGCCGTGGCCGTTGCGCTCTCGGGCGTCGTGACGGCCGCGGCGCGCCGGTTCATGGGCGACACCGCCATCGGTCGCATCATCGCCGTGGCCGCCCCCGCCCTGATCCTGACGATCGCCGGGTTCATGGCGCTGGTGCAGCTGCGCATCGCGGTCCCGATCGTGACCGGCGCCTTCTACATCGTGCTCGGCGCCATCGCGCTGGGGGCGGCGATCGCCTTCGGCCTCGGCGGGCAGGGCGCCGCGCGGCGGCTGATCGACGACGCCTACGAGGCGGGCCGGCGCAACATGCCGCAGGCGGCCGCCGAGGCGCGACTCGCCCGCGAGCGGGCGCAGTCCGCCGCCTCGGGCGGCACCGGGCAGGAGCCGGCCCCGCCGATGTGAGGGCGGGCCGCGGCGGATCGTGGTGACCGCCCCGGCCCCTCCGCCCTAGACTCTCGGCCGGGCGCGCGCCCACGCGCCCGGCCGCGTGCTGACGGGCGAACACGACGGGACGAGGCGCGTGCCGCAGCAGCCGGATGACCTCCGCATCACCGTGTCGGCGCACGGCCCCCTCACGGTGGTCGCCCTCGCCGGTGAGCTGGACCTGGAGGCGGAGGACGCCTTCCGCGCCGCACTGCGCGACGCCGAGCGCCCGGGCGAGGTCCTGGTGGTCGACATGTCCGCGCTCGACTTCGTGGACTCGACGGGCTCCCGCATCCTCATCGAAGCGCACGGGCGGGCCCGGCAGAGGGGCGGCCGCCTGATCGTCGTGTCGGGCACGGGGACGGCGCACCTGCTGCTGGCGCGGTCGGGGCTCGACCGGTACCTCACACTCGTCCCCGACCTCGAGCAGGCCGCCGCCTCCGCGCGTCCCGGTGGGGGTGCGGTGTGAGGGCGGGCAGGCGCGTGTGGCGCGGAGGGGAGCTGCTGCGCGGCCTCGAGGATGCCGGCGGGCGCATCCCCGTGTGGGTGGCGTACGTCCTCGCCGCCGCGGCGGCGGCCGCCGGGGTCCTCAGCTCCGCGGCGCTCGCCGAGCTGGGCTCCTCCACGATCTTCGCGCCCTCGATCGCAGCCGTCACCGTGGCGATCTGGCTCCTCGGCCCGGGGCCCGCCGTGGCCCTGGTCGCGATGCTGAGCGTCCTCACGCCTCTGGCCCTGGATCCGCGGGGCTCGTTCGACCTGACCGGGTCGGGGGACCTCCTCGGTCTCGTGCTGTTCGTGGGGGCGGCGACCGTGATCGTGCTGCTCGGGACGGCCCTGCGGCGCGCGCGGGAGCGCATGCGGGCGGTCGCGATGCGGAGCGAGTTCCTCGCCGAGGCGAGCCTCGCGCTGGAGTCCCCGGCGTCCGTGGAGGAACGGCTGGAGGAGCTGACGCGGCTGGCCGTGCCGCGGCTCGGCGACTGGTGCGCGATCGACCTGGCCGAGCCGCGCGGCGGGCACACGCTGGCGGCGGTCGCCCACGTGGACCCGGAGCGGGTGGCATGGGCGCGCACGCTCCGGCAGAGGTTCCCCCCGGACCCGGACGCCCCCACCGGTGTGCCCCACGTGCTGCGCACCGGACTGTCCGAGTTCTACCCGGTCGTCACCGAGGAGATGATCCAGGCCGCTGCGGAGAGTCCCGAGCACCTCGCCGTGATCCGCGAGGTCGGTTTCACCTCGGCCGCCGTGGCGCCGCTGATGGCCCGCGGGCGCGTGCTGGGGGCGCTCACGCTGGTGACCGCCGAGTCGGGCCGGCGCCTCACCGAGGACGACCTGCACCTCACCGAGGAGCTGGCGCGGCGGGCGGGCCTGGCGCTCGACCTGGCCTCGCTGTATCGCGACGAGGTGGAGGCGTCGGCACGTCTGACCCGGCTGCAGCGGGTCACCGCCGCGCTGGCGCGCGCCCTCACCCACCAGGAGGTGGCGGACGCGGTCATCCGCGAGGGGCGCAACGCGTTCGGTGCCGACGGAGTCGTCGTCGCGCTCGCCCGCGCCGGACGGCTGAACGTGCTGGCGTCCTCGGGCTACCCGCCGGAGGCGCTTGCGCACTTCGAGGAGATCCCCCTCGACGCGGCGCTACCGGGCACCGACTGCATCCGCCACGGCGAAGTGGTGGCGCTCGGCACGGAGGCGGACCTCCTCGCGCGCTACCCGGCGCTCGAGGGGCGGCCGGACGCGCACCACGCCCTGCTGGCCGCGCCCCTCGTGATGGACGGCGGGGCCGGCGGGTTCCTCGGCTTCAGCTTTCTCGACGAGCGGGCGTTCGACGACGACGACGTCGCCTTCGCCGTGACCCTGGCCCAGGTGGCCGCCGGAGCGCTCGCGCGGGCCGCGCTGTACGAGACCGAGCACGAGATCGCCAAGACCCTCCAGCGCAGCCTGCTGCCGCGACGGCTGCCGGAGGTGCCGGGCCTCGACGTCGCCACCCGCTACCGCCCGCTCATGGGCGGCAGCGAGGTGGGCGGGGACTTCTTCGACCTCTTCCGGGCGGGCCCCGACCTGGTCGCCGTCATCGGCGACGTGTGCGGCAAGGGCGTCGAGGCGGCGTCGCTGACCGCGCTCGCCCGCCACTCGCTGCGCATCCTCGCGGGCAGCGGTCGCACCCCCGCCGCGGCCCTGGCGGGGCTCAACGACGCGATCATCGCCGAGCGCGGCCTGCAGTCGCTGTTCCTGACGGCCGCGCTGACGACCCTGCGGGAGCAGGGCGACGGCTGGGCGGTCACGGTGTCGTGCGCGGGCCATCCCCTGCCGGTCGTCCTGGGCGCGGACGGCAGCGTGCGGACCGTGGGCGCCCCCGGCCCGCTGCTCGGGCCCTTCGCCGACGTCGCGCTCACGGACGCCCATGACCGCCTGCGCCCCGGGGAGTCGCTGGTGCTCTACACCGACGGCGTCACCGAGGCCCGGCGGCGGCGGGACATGTTCGGCGACGCGCGTCTCGCCGCCGTGCTCACCGGCGCGGCCGGGGGCGACGCCGAGGCGATCGCCCGCGCGGTGGAGGAGGCGGCGGTGCGTTACCACGACGGGCCGCTGTCGGACGACCTCGCCCTGGTGGTGGTGCGGGTGCCGGCGTCCGCCGACGCGGGGACCGGCACGGTCGCCGCGGAGCGCGCGGCGTGAGGAGCGTCACCCTCACCCTCGACCGGGACGCCGGCGCCCCCCGGCGGGCCCGGCGGGCGCTCGAGGAGGCGGCCGGCGACCTGCCGCCCGCCCCGCTCGACACCGCGCGCCTGCTGCTGAGCGAGCTGGTGACCAACAGCGTGCGGTACGCCGAGGGACCGCGGATGGAGGTCGAGGTCGCGCGGGACGGTGACGAGCTCACGGTGCGCGTGCGCGACGACGGCCCGGGGGTGCCGCCCGACCGCGAGGTGGCGATGCCGGCGCCCGACGCCGGCAGCGGGCGGGGCCTCCCCCTGGTGGCGGCGCTCGCGGCGCGCTGGGGCGTGCGCCGGGAGCCGACCGCCGAGGTGTGGTTCACGCTGGACGTCCCGCCCGCCGGCGGGCCGGAGGCGGCCGAGGTGCGGTGATGGCTCGCCCGGCGGCAGCCGGGCGGCTCGCACGACGTCCCGCGCCGTCGGGGTTCCCCTCAACTCCGCCGGCGATCGAGGGAGACGGGGGCCGCGAGGGTCAGTCCGAGGTCGGGTCCTCGTGCCGGGTGTCGGACCGATCCCTCCCGCCCGAC
>DATMJR010000324.1:0-5311 GCA_035553775.1 Miltoncostaeaceae bacterium
GGCCGGGACCGCCCGTCCGGCGGCCGTCCCCGGCGCGGCGGGGCGACGGGGCGGGCGGCGGGCGGCGGGTCGTCGAGGACCGGGGCGGCGGCAGGCGCCGTGGTCGCGGCGGGCGCGGTCATCCTCCCCCGACGGTACCGCAGGCATCGCGGGGTGGGTGAAAGGGGCATTGCCACGGTCCCGGCGCCGGGCACCGGTGGTCCCCGCGCCGGGCCGTACTACCGTTCGCCGGTGCCCGCGCGCCGCCTCACCGGCCTCGTGCTCGTCCTCGCGCTCGCCGGCGGCGTGGCCCTGCTGTGGCGGGCGGCGTCGCGCAGCACGCCCGTGACGCAGGCCGACGCCGTCGCGGCCTACCGGGCGGAGGCGCCCCGCGCCGCCGGGGCGGTGACCCCCGGGGTGCCGGCGCCCGGGGTCTACACCTACCGCGCCACCGGCGGCGAGGACGCGTCGGTGGGGCCGCTGTCGATCTCGCGCCCCGTCCCGGCCGAGGCGCGCTACGTCGTCACGCCGGCTCCCGGTGGGTACGCGGCCGAGCTGCGGGTGAGCCGTGAGCACGTGGAGGAGTACCGCTACCGGGTGGCGGGCGGCTGGACCCGCGTGACGTGGCGGCGCGTCGACGTGCGGTTCCTCGGGCTGGGGCGCGACGACCGCCGCGACGTCGTCCCGGCCGCGCGCTGGGTCCCGCTCCGGCCCCGCCCGGGCATGCGCTGGACGGTGGACTTCCGCACCGGGAGCCTGCGGACGCGGGGCGAGGGGGCGGTGGTGGGGCGCACGACGCTCCCCCTCGGGGGCCGGCGCGAGCCCGTCGCCGTGGTGCGGACGACCACGCGCACCACCGGGGCCCACGGCGGCCGGCGCGACGAGACCCTGTGGTGGTCGCCGCGCCTCGCCCTGCCGGTGCGGATCACCTCCGACACGCGCCTCGGCGGGGTGGCGGCCTTCCGCGGGCGGCTGCGGCTCGACCTGGTCGCGGAGGCGCCGGCGCGGTAGTCGCGCGGGCCGGGGCGCGTGGCGGGGCACCCGCCCCTCTGCTAACGTCCCCCGGCCGCCGTCCCCGGGCGGCAGGAATACCACTGCTCGAACAAAGGCGCTCGTGCCCACGATCAACCAGCTCGTCCGCAAGGGACGCACTCCGAAGACGACGGCCTCGTCGACGCCGGCGCTCCGCGGCGCACCGCAGAAGCGCGGCGTCTGCACCCGCGTCTACACGACCACCCCCAAGAAGCCCAACTCGGCGCTCCGCAAGGTGTGCCGCGTCCGTCTGACCAATCAGATGGAGATCACCTGCTACATCCCGGGTGAGGGGCACAACCTCCAGGAGCACTCCGTGGTCCTGGTCCGCGGTGGCCGCGTGAAGGACCTTCCGGGCGTGCGGTACAAGGTCATCCGGGCCGCGCTCGACGCCGCCGGCGTCAGCGGGCGCCGCAAGGCGCGCTCCAAGTACGGCGCGAAGACGCCCAAGTAGTCATGCCGCGTCGCGCCGTCATCGCCCGCCGTCCGCTCGACCCGGACCCGGTCTACAACAGCCAGCTGGTCACCCAGCTCATCAACAAGATCCTCCAGGACGGCAAGAAGTCCGTCGCGGAGCACATCGTCTACGACGCGCTGGAGCGCATCCGCGACCGCACCGGGCGGGAGCCCGTGGCCGTGGCGGAGGAGGCGATCCGCAACATCACCCCGATGCTCGAGGTGAAGTCGCGGCGCGTCGGTGGCGCCACGTACCAGGTGCCCATCGAGGTCCAGCCGCGGCGGGGCCGCACGCTGGCCGTCCGCTGGGTCGTGTCGTTCGCGCGCCAGCGCCGCGAGAAGCAGATGAGCGAGCGGCTGGCGAACGAGCTGCTGGACGCCCTCGGTTCCCAGGGTGGCGCCTTCAAGCGCAAGGACGACCTGTACCGCATGGCCCAGGCCAACAAGGCCTTCGCCCACTACCGCTGGTAGCACCCGCCCGGGCACCCGGCCCGGGGTGCCCGGCACCGCAGAAACACGAGCCACGCAAGCGCGCCCGGGTGGGCGCGCTCGGCATGAGAGGGCAGGTGAACAGGCGTGTCGACGTCAGCCAAGAGGGTCCCGCTCGACCGGGTACGCAATATCGGAATCATGGCGCACATCGACGCCGGCAAGACGACGACGACCGAGCGCATCCTCTACTACACCGGTCGCCTGCACCGGATGGGTGAGGTGCACGAGGGCGCCGCCACGATGGACTGGATGGCGCAGGAGCAGGAGCGCGGCATCACCATCACCTCGGCCGCCACGACCTGCTTCTGGCGGGACCACCGCATCAACATCATCGACACGCCGGGCCACGTGGACTTCACCGTCGAGGTGGAGCGCTCCCTGCGCGTGCTCGACGGCTCCGTCGCCCTGTTCGACTCCGTCGCCGGCGTCGAGCCCCAGTCCGAGACCGTGTGGCGCCAGGCCGACCGCTACGGCGTGCCGCGCATCGCCTACGTCAACAAGATGGACCGCATCGGGGCCGACTTCGGCAAGGCCGTGCAGACGATGATCGACCGGCTCGGCGCGAACGCCGTGCCGATCCAGCTTCCGATCGGCGCCGAGTCCGAGTTCGCGGGCGTCGTCGACCTCATCACGATGGAGGGGATCGTCTACACGGACGACCTCGGCACCAAGACCGAGTCGACGGGCATCCCGGCCGGCATGGAGGACGAGGCCGCGGCCGCCCGCGAGGCGCTCGTCGAGGCCCTCGCCGACACCGACGACGCCCTCGCCGAGGCCTACCTCGAGGGCGAGGAGATCACGGCGGAGCGCCTGCACGCCGCGGTCCGCTCGGCGGTGCTGCGCAACGCCATCACCCCGGTGCTCTGCGGCTCGTCCTTCAAGAACAAGGGCGTGCAGCCGCTGCTCGACGCGATCGTCGACTTCCTGCCGTCACCGCTCGACGTGCCGCCCGCCGAGGGCACCGTCCCCGGGCGCGACGAGGAGCACATCACCCGGCCCTCGTCCGAGCAGGAGCCCTTCGCGGCGCTCGCCTTCAAGGTCATGAGCGACCCGTACGTCGGTCGCCTCACCTACATGCGCGTCTACTCGGGCAAGCTCGCCAGCGGCGGGGCGCTCGTCAACGCCACCAAGGACCGCAAGGAGCGGGCCGGGCGGCTGCTGATGATGCACGCCAACCACCGCGAGGACGTCGACTCGGTCGCCGCCGGCGACATCGTCGCCGCGGTGGGCCTCAAGTCCACGACGACGGGCGACACGCTCGCCGATCCCTCGGCGCCGATCGTGCTCGAGAAGATGACCTTCCCCGAGCCGGTCATCCGCCTGGCGATCGAGCCCAAGACCAAGCAGGACCAGGAGAAGCTCTCGGCGGCCCTCGCGCGCCTGTCGGACGAGGACCCGACGTTCCGCGTGCGCACCGACGAGGAGACCGGGCAGACGGTCATCGCCGGCATGGGCGAGCTGCACCTCGAGATCATCGTCGACCGCCTCATGCGCGAGTTCAACGTGGACGCCAACGTGGGCGCGCCGCAGGTGGCGTACCGGGAGACGATCCGCAAGCCCGTGGAGAAGGTCGAGGGCCGCTTCGTGCGCCAGACCGGTGGCCGCGGTCAGTACGGCCACGTCATCATCCGGCTGGAGCCCAACGAGGCCGGCGCCGGCTACAGCTTCGAGAGCAAGATCGTCGGCGGGTCGATCCCCCGGGAGTACATCCCGGCGGTGGACGCCGGCATCAAGGAGGCCCTCGAGAGCGGCGTGGTCGCGGGCTACCCGATGGTCGACGTCAAGGTCCAGCTGGTGGACGGCACCTACCACGACGTCGACTCCTCGGAGATGGCGTTCAAGATCGCCGGCTCGATGGCGGTCAAGGAGGGTGCGCGCCGCGCCAGCCCGGCCCTGCTGGAGCCGCTGATGGCGGTCGAGGTGGTCGCGCCGAAGGAGTTCGTCGGCACGGTGGTCGGCGACCTCACCCGGCGCCGCGGTCGCATCGCCGGCACCGAGCCGCGCGGTGGCGGCCTCGAGGTGGTCAACGCCTCCGTGCCGCTGTCGGAGATGTTCGGGTACGCCACCTCGGTGCGGTCGGCCACGCAGGGCCGCGCCACGTTCACGATGCAGTTCGACAAGTACGGCGAGGTGCCGAACTCCATCGCGCAGGAGATCCAGCAGAAGGTGGGCGCCGCCGCGTAGGCGGGCGGCGACCGGCGCGGTCCCCGACGGGGCCGCCCTCCGGGGCGGCCCCGTCGCCGTGTTCGGCGCCGGGTCAGCGGTGGGCGCGGTCGGCCTCCAGGCGGAACACCGGGTGCCGCTGCGCGATCCGGGCGACGTCCTCGGTGCGCACCGGGTCGCCGACCTCGAAGAACCGGCCGGTCAGCCGGCGGTTGGCCCGGATGTAGTCCTCCAGCACCCGCACGCGCTCCTCGCCGTGCACCTCGGTGGCCCGGAACGGCCAGCGGCGAGGCCCGCGTCGCAGGCTGCCGCGGCCGTCGGCGCGCAGGTTGCGCGCCCAGGCGGTCTGGCCGCGCGGGGCGACCAGGTGGCGCACGGGTCCCCGCCCGAGCGGGATCACGGGCACGCGCCGCGGCCGCCCGGAGCGCCGCCCCCGGGTCTCGAGCTGCCACACCCCCCGCACGGGTACGCCGAGCCGCCCGACCACGAACCCGAGCAGCCCGTCGAGCGCCCCGCGCGGGACGCCACGGCGGCCCCCCCGCCGCGGGTCGATCACGCCAGCGCCTCCCGCAGCAGCTGGGCGGGGTGCACGGCGCGGACGCCGGCGAGCTCCGTCACCTGGTGCCGGCACGAGGTGCCGGGCGCGACCACCAGCGACGCGCCCCGGATGGCGGGCAGCAGCCGGTCGGCGGCGATCGCGAGGGAGACCTCCGGGTGGCGGTAGCCGAAGGCGCCCGCCATGCCGCAGCAGCCGGCCCCGGAGGGCCGCGCCTCCACGCCCGGCAGCGCGTCGAGCAGCGCCCCCAGGGCCCCTTCGTCGCCGAGCGCCCGCGAGTGGCAGTGGGAGTGCGCCACCGCCGCGGACGGTGGTGCCGCGAGCGGTTCCCTGCCCGCCAAGGCGGCCCCTCGGCTCGCCGGCGGGCGCAGGGGCGGCAGCCCCGTGTCGAGCAGGTGGCGCTCCAGGCTGCGCACCGCGTCCCGCACCCAGGGCACCCGCGGGTCGTCCGGCAGCAGCCGGGCGGCGTCCTCGCGCAGCATCGACCAGCACGACGGCTCCAGCACCACCACCGGTACCCCCTCCATCGCGAGCGGCGCGAGCCGGTCGAGCATGCCCCGCAGTGCGCGGCGCGCCACCCCCACCCGGCCCTCCGACAGGGCCGGGCGCCCGCAGCAGCCACCCGCGACCACG
>DATMJR010000325.1:0-5456 GCA_035553775.1 Miltoncostaeaceae bacterium
CCCCCGCCTGCGCCCACGCCCCCTCGGCATCCGGGAGGGGTCACCTGAGCCGGCGCCGGGACCCACCGTCCGCGGGCGTCGAGGAAAACGCCGCGGCGCCACCGTCCGCGGGCGTCGGGGAATCGCCGCGGCACCGCCTTCCGCGGGCGTCGACGAAACCGCCGCGCGACGAGCTTCCGCCGGCGTCATCGATCCGCCGCGGCACCACCTTCCGCGGGCGTTGGGAAACCGCCGCGGCACCACCGTCCGCGGGCGTCGGGAAACCGCCACGGCACCACCTTCCGCGGGCGTCGAGGAAACCGCCGCGGCACCACCGTCCGCGGCGGTCAGGCCGGCGTGCGCAGCTCCGGCCGCAGCCCGGCGACGATGCGGGCCGCGGCGGCGTCCGGCTCCAGCCAGCCGCCCAGGTAGGACCCCCGGGCATGGGCGCACCCGACCGCCGCGAGAGTGCGCGCCTGCTCCTCCTCGGCGACGCCGTCCACGGTGACGTCGAGGTCATGGGAGCGGGCCAGGAGCACCAGGCCCGCGATCTGGGCGGTGGCCCGCCGGTCGCTGCCGATCCCCGCGAGCACGGATGGCGGCACCACGACCCCGCCCACCGGGAAGCCGCTGATCCAGCCGAGGGCCGCGCGCCCGGCTCCCGGTCCCTCCACGTCCACGCGCACGCCGAGGCGGGCCATCTCGGCGAACCGCTCCGCGGCCAGGTCGGTGTCGGCGAGCAGGAACTCCTCGTCCACCCGCAGGGTGAGCAGTCCCGGCGCGAGCGAGGACGCGTCCAGGGCCGCCGCCGTCGCGACCGCGAGTCCCGGCCAGGCCATCTGGCGCGGCGACAGCGTGAGCGCCACCCCCACCTGCCCGCCGGCCAGCGGCAGCCGGTTCCAGGACGCCGCGTCGGCGCACGCCTCCCGCAGCAGGGCCTCGGCCACGCGCGCGCCCAGCCCGACCGACTCCGCGATCGCGGTCACCTCGCCGCCCTCGGCGGTGCGGCCGCCGGGCACCTCGAAGTGCAGGGCGCCCACCAGGCGGTCGGTCGCGCCGGTCTCCAGGCTCACCTCGGGCGCGTAGAGCACGCGTATGTCGCCGTTCTCGAGGGCGCGCCGCACCACCCGCTCCCGCTCTCGGCGCTCGGCCACCTGCGCGCGCAGGCGCTCGTCGTACATGCAGTACCGCCCGCGGCCGGACTGCTTGGCCTCGTAGAGGGCCCGGTCGGCGTCGCGCAGCACCTCGTCGGCCGGGACCTTGCCGTCCACCATCGCCACGCCGATGCTGGTGGCGATCTCGGCCCGGACCCCGTCCAGGTCGAACGGACGCGCCACGGTCCCGAGGATCCGCTCCGCCACGGTCACCGCCTCATAGGCGCCGGGGACGTCGGGACACACCACCACGAACTCGTCCCCGCCCAGGCGCGCCACCGTGTCGCCGTCACGCACGGCGGCCTGCAGGCGGCGGGCCGTCTGCACCAGCAGTGCGTCGCCCGCGCGGTGCCCGTGCGCGTCGTTGATCTCCTTGAAGCGGTCCAGGTCCATGAACAGCACCGCGACCATGCGCCGTTGCCGGCGCACCCGCGACAGGGCGTTGTCGAGCCGGTCCAGCAGCAGCCGCCGGTTGGGCAGGCCCGTGAGCACGTCGTGGGCGGCCAGGTGCGCGAGCCGCTGCTCCGCGTCGCGCGACGAACGCTGCACCCGGTCGAGCCGGCGCACCAGCGCCCCCACCCGCATCGCCGCCACGACGGCCACCAGGGCGGCCGCGCCCAGGTGGACCAGGCGCTCCCGGCTGCCGTCCACCAGGGGAGCGGTGGCGATGAGCGCCGGCGGGGTCAGCAGCATGGCGACGAGCGCCGCCAGCCGGGCGGCGCCGTGGTCGTGCACCGGCGCGGCGGCGGGACGGGTGAAGCCGTCCCCCGCGCCGTCGTCGAGCGCGGCGGCGGCGAGCAGGGCCACCGCGGCCACGCCCAGCCCCGCGGCCCACGAGCCGCCCGAGACGTCGCCGCCGTCGAGCGCCCGGGCGGCGTCGGTGGCCAATGGTGCGGCCGCGGCCGCGAGCAACCACCACCAGCCCCGCGGCGGGCGACCCCAGGCGGCGGCGAGCGCCGCCACCGCGGCGAGCAGCAGGGCGTCGAACACCGGGTGGACGGCGAGGACGACGCGTTCGGCCGCCGTCGACGCGCCGGTCAGCGCCGGATGGGCCAGCCACTGCACCGCGCTCAGCACGGCGAGGGCGGCGAGCGCCGCGACCTCGGGGACCACGGCCCGTGCCGCCGCGCCCGCCGCGGCCAGGGCGACGCCGACGGCGGCGAGCAGGGGCAGGTGCGCCACCAGCTCCAGCACGACCACGGCACCCGCGTCGCCGCTCGGACCGGACAGCAGGTCCTGGGCGATGTGCGCGAGGTCGGCATGGGCGTGCAGCCCGGCCGAGAGGGCCACCAGGCCCCACACCCGCGCCGCGGTCCCCTCGCTGACACGCCAGCGCCAGGCCAGCACCAGGGCCGCCGCCACCATCGCCGCCATGTGCACGGCCGCACTCGCGGCGGGGACCGGGTCCCAGGCGAGCACGGCCGCCGCCGGGACGGCGACGGCGACGACGAGGAGCGGGGCACGCATCGACACCCTGGCTGTCGTCACAACCGGCGCCGGACGTTACCGCCGGGGCACCGGCGCTAAAGCGACGGCGCCGCCGACCGATTGCGGCTGCGTCGTGATCACCGTCGTCGACATGGGTCTCTCCAACCTCGGCTCCGTGCTGCACGCCCTCGCGCGCCTCGGCACCCCGGCCCGGGTCTCGGCCGACCCGCGCGAGATCGGCGACGCCGGCGCGCTGGTGCTGCCCGGCGTGGGCGCCTTCGGCGACGGCATGGCCGCCCTGCGCGCGGCCGGCCTGGTGGAGCCCATCCGCGCGCACGCCCGCGCGGGGCGCCCGCTGCTCGGGATCTGCCTCGGCATGCAGCTGCTGGCCGGCGAGGGCACCGAGCACGGCCGCCACACGGGTCTGGGGCTGATCCCGGGCCGCGTCGTGCGGCTGGCGCCCGCGCCCGGCGCCGGGCAGAGGGTGCCCAACATCGGCTGGTGCGACGTGACCTCGGCGGACCCGGACGGGCCCGTGCCCGACGACGCCTGCCTGTACTTCGTGCACAGCTACCACCTGGCGCCGGACGACCCGGCCGACGTCGCCGCCTGGGTCGACCTGATGCCGCCGGTCGCGGCCGCCGTGCGGCGCGGCGCGGTGTGGGGGGTGCAGTTCCACCCGGAGAAGAGCCAGGACGCCGGATTGGCGGTGCTGGAGCGCTTCGCGGCGCGCGTCGCGGGCGGTGCCCGGGAGGTCCCCGCATGACGGCCCGGGCCGGCGTGCGGCCGCGCCTGGTGGCGGTGCTGCTGCTCAAGCACGGGCTGCTGGTCCGTTCCCAGTGGTTCCGCGTGCACCAGGTGATCGGCAACCCGGTCGCCACCGTGGAGCGGTTCTCACACTGGAACGTGGACGAGCTGGTGCTGCTCGACATCTCCGCCGACGACCGGCACGACCTGCGCCGCGACGATCTGGAGGTGCGGCTCGACGGGACGACGGCGATCGACGTGCTGCGCGCGGTGGCGCCCGCCTGCGTCATGCCGCTCACGGTGGGCGGCCGCATCCGGACGCTGGAGGACATCGCCGCGCGGCTCGCGGCGGGCGCCGACAAGTGCGTGCTCACCACCGCCGCCGTGCGCACCCCCGAGCTGGTGACCCGCGCCGCGGAGCGGTTCGGGTCGCAGTGCGTGACCGTCGGCATCGACGTCCGCCGCGCCGCGGGCGGGTCGGTGGAGGCGCTGGTCGACGGCGGCCGCACCCCGACCGGGCTCCACCCGGTGGAGCTCGCCCTCCGTGCGGCCGCGCTCGGCGCCGGGGAGATCCTGCTGCAGAGCGTCGACCGCGACGGCACGGGCACGGGCTACGACCTGGAGCTGATCCGCGAGGTGGCCGCCGCGGTGCCGGTGCCCGTCGTCGCCGTCGGCGGGGTCGGGCGCTACGAGCACGTCCCGCCGGCGTTCACCGACGCCGGCGCGAGCGCCGCCGGCATCGCGAACCTGCTGCACTTCTTCGAGCTCTCCTACCCCATGGCCAAGCGGGAGTGCATCGCCGCGGGCGTGCCCCTGCGGCCCGGGCGGCTCGGCAGCCGCTGGTTCCGCCGCGAGCCCCGCTACGACCTCGCCGCGCGCGACGCGCGCCTGGCCGCGCGCCTCGAGGCCGCGCGCCGGCCCCTGCCGCGCGACACCGCCCCGCCCCCGCCGATGCGCTGGTGCACGCGCTGCGTGTACCCGTCGATGTCCGCGGTGCCGCTGGAGTTCGACGAGGACGGGGTCTGCACGGGCTGCCGGGCCGCGGACGCCAAGGCGGCGATCCCGCCCGCCGAGTGGGAGCGCCGCACGGGGCTGCTGGTGGACCTGCTGGAGCGCCACCGCAGCCGCGACGGCTCGCGCCCCGACTGCGTGATCCCCGTGAGCGGCGGCAAGGACTCCTGGTACCAGACCCACGTCATCGCGAACGTGCTCGGGTTCCGGCCGCTGCTGGTCACCTACGACGGCAACAACTGGACGCCCGCCGGCTGGCGCAACGTGCACCGCATGAAGGAGGTGTTCGGCGTCGACCACGTCATGGTCTCGCCGTCGGTGCGCACCCTGCGGGCGCTGAACCGGATCGCCTTCGTCGCCATGGGCGACATGAACTGGCACGCGCACGTGGGCATCACCACCGCGCCGGTGCGCGTGGCCGCGCAGATGGGCATCCCGCTCGTCATCTGGGGCGAGCACGGCTACCTGGACCTGGGCGGCCAGTTCTCGTTCGACGACTTCCCCGAGATGAGCTACCGGGACCGGTTCGAGCACTTCGCCCGCGGCTACGAGTGGAACTGGTTCACCGGGCTCGAGGGCCTGACGGCCCAGGACCTGGTGCACCACCGCTACCCGGACGACGCCGACCTGCTCGGGATCGGGCTGCGCGGGCTGTACCTGGGCAACTTCGTGCACTGGGAGGCCAACGCGCACACCCAGGAGATGATCGACCGGTTCGGCTTCGAGATCGCCGACGAGCCCTTCGACCGCACCTACCGGCGCATGTCGAACCTGGACGACATGCACGAGAACGGCGTGCACGACTGGCTCAAGTACGTGAAGTTCGGCTACGGCCGGGCCACCGACCACGTCTGCAAGGACGTCCGCGCCGGGCTGATGACGCGCGAGGAGGGCATCGCCCTGGTGCGCCGGTACGACCCGGTGAAGCCCCGCGACCTGGTCCGGTGGCTGGAGTACACGGGCATGTCCGAGGACGAGTTCGACCGCATCGCCGACACCTTCCGCGACCCGCGCGTCTGGTGGCGCGAGGGCGGTGAGTGGCGCCGGCACGAGATCCCGGCCGCCCCGCGGCCGGTGGAGAGGATGGCCGCATGACGACGAGCGCCCACCCGCCCCTGACCGAGGGCGAGCTGTGCC
>DATMJR010000326.1:0-5599 GCA_035553775.1 Miltoncostaeaceae bacterium
GCCCTCGCCGCCGCCGTGCCCGCGGCCGGCGCCCCCCGCCCCGTGGTGGAGCTCCCGCGGGGAGGGGTGAGCGTGCTCCCGGAGCACCGCGTGGTCGCCATCGCCGGCGCGCCGCAGGCGGACGCGCTCGGGATCCTCGGCATCGGGCCGCCCGCGCAGGCCCGGCGGGCGCTCGCGCGTCTGGCCGCGCCCTTCGACGGGCCGGGGGGGCGGCCGGTGCTGCCCGCCATGGAGCTGATCACGGTGGTCGCCCAGCCGACGCCGGGCCGGTCGGGGCTGTACCGGCTGCGGCAGCACCCGGACGTGGTGCGCCGCTACCTGCAGGAGGCGCGCAGGGCGCGCGCCCTGCTGATCCTCGACGTGCAGCCCGGGCGCGCCGACTTCCCGCGCGAGGTCCGCGCCCTCGCCCCGTTCCTGCGCGAGCCGGAGGTGGGCGTGGCGCTCGACCCGGAGTGGCGCATGGGCGCCGGGCAGGTGCCCGGGCGCACGCTCGGGTCCGTGGACGCCCTCGAGGTGAACCGGGTGTCGGCCTTCCTGTCCCGCGTCGTGGCCGCCCACGGCCTGCCCGACAAGGTGCTGATGGTGCACCAGTTCACGGGGTCCATGATCCGGCGGCGCGAGCTGCTGCGGCCCTACCCGGGCGTCGACCTGGTCATCACCGCCGACGGCATCGGTACGCCCGCCGCCAAGCGCGTCACCTACGAGCGGCTCATGCGCGGCACGAACCGGCTCCACCGGGGCTTCAAGCTCTTCTTCGAGGAGGACCGGGGGCTGATGCCGCCGGGCGCCGTCCTGCGGATGGACCCGCCGCCCGACCTGGTGGTCTACGAGTAGCCGAGCGTGTTCACGGCCTCGTCGAGCCCGGCGGCGACGAGGTCCGGCGGGGGGTCCAGGGCGGCCGCGGCGGCGGGGGTCGTCACCCCGGTGAGCACCAGCGCGAAGCGGGCGCCGAGCCGCCGGGCCATGAGGCCGTCGGTGGAGTGCCGGTCCCCCACCATCACGTGCACCTCGCCGACGCGCTCGTGTACGAGGGCGGCCATCGGCGGGTGGGGCTTGCCCGCCAGAACGGGGGCGCGGCCGGCAGCGGTGGCGACCGCGGCGACGATGGCGCCCGCTCCGGGCAGGAGGCCGTCCGGGGTCGGGTAGGTGGGGTCGTCGTTGGTGCCGACGAACAGCGCCCCGTCCCGCGCCGCCGTCGCGGCCCGCGCGATCATCCCGTAGGTGAGGTCGCGCCGCAGTCCGACCACGACCGCGTCGGCGGGCGCGCCGTCGCGCAGCACGCACCCGCGCGCGGCCAGCGCCTCGCGCACGCCGTCGCCCCCGAGGGCCACCACCTGGGACCCCTCGGGCACCAGGAGGGCGGCCGCCTGCGCCGAGGTGAGGACGTCGTCGGGCGTTGCGGGGATCCCGGCGGCGACCAGCGTGGCGACGTGGTGCGCGATCGAGGGCGACGAGTTGTTGGTGAGGAACACGACGCGCTCGCCCGCCGCCCGCAGGCGCGCGATCGCCTCGGGTGCGCCGGGCAGGGGGTGCCCCGAGAGCCATACGACGCCGTCCAGGTCGAGCGCCCACGTCACGCGGGGCATCATGCCCGCGCGGTGACGGCGGCGCGGCGTGTGCGGCGCGGCGGCGTCTGCGAATCTGTCCCGCGCCCGTGGATGCGCCCCCGCCGGGGGTGGCGCGCGACGGTGGGCGGCGGAGGGCGGATGACGGACGAGACCAGCGGGCGGCTGCGCTACCGGGTGCTGACCGGTCCCGACGACCGGAGCTTCTGCGAGAGGGTCAGCGCGGCGCTCGCCGAGGGCTACGTCCTGCACGGAGGCCCCGCGCTCACCTTCGACGGGACCCGCGTGATCGTGGCCCAGGCCGTGGTGCTGCCCGGGGAGACCGCGTGACACCCGACGGGGACGCCCTCCGCCCCGACACGCGCGCTGTGCGCGGCGGGCTGCGGCGCACCTCGTTCGCCGAGACCTCCGAGGGGCTCTTCCTCACGCAGGGCTACGTCTACGCGTCGGCCGCGGAGGCCGAGGCCGCCTTCGCGGGCGAGGTCGACCACTTCGTGTACTCGCGCTACGGCAACCCCACCGTGGCCATGTTCGAGGAGCGGCTGCGGCTGATCGAGGGCGCCGAGGCGTGCGTCGCCACGGCGAGCGGCATGGGCGCCGTGTTCAACAGCCTCATCGCGATCCTCAACGCGGGCGACCGCGTGGTGGCCTCGCGCGAGCTCTTCGGGTCCTGCTTCGTGATCCTCAACGAGCTGCTGCCGCGGTGGGGCATCACGACCACCTTCGTCGACGCCACGGACCTCGACCAGTGGGCCGAGGCCCTGTCCACCCCCGCCGACGCGGTCTTCTTCGAGAGCCCGTCGAACCCCATGCAGGATCTCGTCGACATCCGCGAGGTGGCGACCCTGGCCCGCGCCGCGGGCGCGACCGTGATCGTGGACAACGTCTTCGCGACGCCCCTGGGCCAGCGGCCGCTGGAGCTGGGGGCCGACGTCGTCGTCTACTCGGCCACCAAGCACATCGACGGGCAGGGCCGCGTGCTCGGCGGCGCGATCCTGGGGCCCGAGCGCTACGTCGGGTACGACGTGCAGACGCTGATGCGGCACACCGGCCCGTCGATGAGCCCCTTCACGGCGTGGGTGCTGCTGAAGAGCCTCGAGACCATGCGCCTGCGGGTCGAGCGCCAGGCCGAGACGGCGCTGCGCATCGCCCGGTGGCTGGAGGACGACCCCCGGGTCGCGGCCGTGCGGTACCCGTTCCTGCCGAGCCACCCCCAGCACGACCTCGCCCGCCGGCAGATGACGGTGGGCGGCTCCGTCGTGACGCTGACGCTCGCCGTCCCCGGGACCGACGCCAAGCGCGCGTCGTTCGAGGTGCTGGACGCCCTGCGCCTGATCGACATCTCCAACAACCTCGGCGACGCCAAGTCCCTGATGACCCACCCGGCGACCACCACGCACCGGCGCATGAGCGGCGAGGCGCGCGCGGCGGCGGGCATCACCGATGCGGTGGTGCGGCTGTCGGTCGGCCTGGAGGATCCCGAGGACCTGATCGCCGACCTCGACCAGGCGCTCGGCCGGCTCCGCTAACCCGGGCGGCGGGCGCTGAGCAGCGTGCGCAGCAGGCGCCGCACGCGCACGCCCGCGCGGCGGCCGCTCGTCTCGAGGGTCACGCCGCGCAGCGGCCCGACCGGGATGCGCACCATCGACACGGCACCCCCCTTCTCCCCGCCGGCCGTGGCTCCTGCCGGAGCGCCCCCGGGGCGGCTCAGGTGACGGCGCCGGCCGCGTCCAGCCCGGCGCGCGCGGTCTCCAGGTGGACGGCGAGCGCCGCGTCGGCGGCATCGGCGTCGCCGGCGGCGAGCGCGGCGGCGATGCGGCGGTGCTCGGCCACGAAGCGCGCGGGCAGCGACGGATCGCGCGCGGTGCTGGCGAGGTTCATCCGCCGCTGGCGGTCCTGCAGCGAGTCGTACAGGCGCAGCAGGATCGCGTTGCCCGCGGCCGCCACGATGCGCCGGTGGAAGGCGCGGTCGGCCTCCGCGAACCCGGCCCGGTCCCCGCGGGCGAGCCGGCGCTCCTGCTCGGCGACCTCGCCCTCGAGCGCGGCCGCGAGCGCCGCCCCGGACCCCGCGGCCACGCGCACCGCGTGCCGCTCCACCAGCAGGCGCGTCTCCATCACGTCGCGGACCTCGTCCGCCGACACCGGCACCACCAGGGCGCCGCGCTTGGGGAACAGGCGCAGCAGGCCCTCCGCCTCCAGCAGCAGCAGCGCCTCGCGCACCGGGGTGCGGCTGACGCCCACCGCCTCGGCGACCTCGCCCTCGGTGAGCAGGGTGCCGCCGGCGAGCGCGCCCGACAGGATGCCGCGCTTGACGTGCGCGTACGCGCGGTCCTTCGCCCCGCCGCCCGCCGCCATGACGCAGTCCTACCACGTCGCGGCACCACCCCCGCCCTTGCCGCCGGTCCTCAGGGCGCTATAGATACAACATGCATCTAAGCGGGACCGGTCGCCGGGCGGCCATGCTGCGGCGCCCCGAGGTGGTCTGGGGTCTGGCGGCCCTGTTCTACTTCGTCGCGCTGTTCCACCGGATGAGCCTGGGCGTCGCCGCGCTGGACGCGCAGGAGCGCTTCGGGATCGCGGCGGCGACCCTGGGGGTCTTCGCCGCCCTCCAGCTCGGCCTGTACCTGGCGATGCAGATCCCCGCCGGGCTGGCGGCCGACCGCATCGGCCCGCGGCGCACGCTCGCCCTGGGGCTCGCCCTGATGTGCACCGGCGAGATGGTGTTCGCCCTGGCGCAGTCGCTTCCCGCCGGCCTCGTGGGCCGCGGGCTGATCGGCGTGGGCGACGCCTTCATCTTCCTCAACGTCCTGCGGCTCGCCCAGAACTGGTTCCCGGCCCGGCGGTACGGGCTGCTGAGCGCGCTGGCGGGGGTCGCGGGGGCGCTCGGGCAGGTGCTGACGACCGTGCCCCTGGGCGCGGCCCTCGACGGCATCGGCTGGACCCCCACCTTCGCGACCTCCGCTCTGGTCACCGCCGCCCTGGTCGTGCTGTGCCTGACGGTGGTGCGCGACCACCCGGCCGGCACCGGAGGGGCCGCGCCGGTCGCCCACGCCCGCATCATCCCCACGCTGCGCGAGACGTGGCGGGTGCCGGCGACGCAACTGGCGTTCTGGCTGCACTTCGTCCTGATGGGGACCTTCGTGTCGGTGACCGCCCTCTGGGGCTACCCGTTCCTCGTGCAGGGGGAGGGCATCGCGCCGGCCACGGCGCGGGCCGATCTGCTCGTCGCGGTCGTCGCCTTCGGCGCGGGCGCGCCGCTCCTGGGCCTCCTCGTGGGGAGGGTCCCGGCGCACCGGATCACGATCCTGGCCGGGTTGGGGGCGCTGGTGACGGCCCTCTGGGGCGTGAGCCTGCTCTGGCCGGGCGGCGCCCCCCACGCGCTGCTGGTCGCCACGTTCGCCGCGACGGGCGCCGGCGGCGGCGCCGGGCTGCTGGCCTTCGACATCGCGCGCGCCGCGAACCCCGCCGCCCGCGGCGGTGCCGCCTCGGGCCTGGTCAACCTCGGCGGCTTCTCCTCGGCGGTCGCCGCGCAGCCCGCCGTCGCCCTGCTGCTCGCCCTGGTCGACGAATCGCTGCTGCGCGTGGCGATGTGGCCGCTGGTCAGCCTCGGTGCGCTCGCGACGGTGATGGCGGTGCGCCACGCCCTGCGGATCGCGGCGCCCACCGCCACGCCGCCCGCCAACCGAGGAGCAGCACGGCCAGCGTGATCGCCGTGACCACGGCGAACGACGGGGCGACCCCCCGGTCGAACACCGCGCCCCGCAGCGCGAGGCCGCCCGCCACGGTCACCGCCCACACCACCAGTCCGGTGCGCAGTGCGGCCGGCGACCTCCAGGCGCGCGACACCAGCCAGCCCGCGGCGAGCGCGATCAGGAAGGGCGCGGCCACCTCCGCCACCGCGGCGGCGCCGGCGCCGCCGTCGTGGCTGCGGCGCCCGGCCACCACGAACGCCAGCGGGGCGAGCGCGTCGAGCAGGAGGGCGGCGCGGCGCATGCCCCGAGGGTAGCGCCGCCCTCCTGCTCGACGCGCTCGCC
>DATMJR010000327.1:0-9590 GCA_035553775.1 Miltoncostaeaceae bacterium
GGCGCGGGCGCGGGGGCCGGCTCCTGCGGCCCGATCGGGTCGCCGGTGCCGGGGTCGCCCGGCGGGTGGACCGGACTGGGTGCCGGGATCTCACCCGGCGGGGGCTGGGTCGACGCGAGGAACCTCGCCATGTGGTCCTCCATGGTGGGTGTCAGCTCCGCCGGCCCGCGCCGGAGGCCGGCTCGGGCTCCCGCTCGCGGGCGGGCGCGGGTGCGGGCGCCGGCACCGGGTCGACGATCGGCTCCACCACGACGGTGCGGATCGGCTCTCCGACGTTCATCTCATCCTCCAGGCGGAAGGGGCGCGCGGTCCCCGCGGGGGACGCGCGCGGGGGGATCTGCCCACGACTCCAGGGGCAGCGTGTGCACGGGCACGCGGTAGCGGGCCAGCCCGGCCGCCAGCCGCTCGGCGACCGGTCGTCCGCGCGGGCGGCCCGCCAGGTGCGGGACCCACAGCTCGCCGGGGTAGGCGAACTGCCCGCGCAGCCCCTCGGCGCACTGGACGACCGCACCCCACAGCAGGACGGTGCCGACGACCACCGGGCCGTCGAGCTCCTGCCCCAGGTCGGCCATCGTGCGCAGCGCGGTGCCCTCGTCCGAGAAGGCGTGGATGCCGCACCAGCAGCTCGCCTCGGGCGCCTCGTGGCGCTCGGGCGGACCCGGCAGTCGCCCCGACGGGCAGTCGGCGACGAGCGGCCCGCCGACCGGCCAGCGGCAGTCACGCCGCACCAGGCTCCTCAGCCGCAGGTCGTCGCGGCCGCCGGCGAGCTCCCACAGCCGCCACCCCCGCAGGGGCTCCAGGTAGTCGGGCGCGACATCCACCGGCGGCGGGTACCCGCGGGCGGGCCCGCGCAACCCCGCGAGACCTCCGAGGGGCGGGTGACTCGTTTCGCGGCGGGCCCGCCGGGGGACGGAGGCCCGACCACGTCCGTCAGAGAGGACCGCAACGTTGAGACGCAGATCACGCCGCTCGATCGTCGGCGCAATGGCCGCATGCACCGCGATCGCCCTCACGCCCATCCTCGCCGCCTGTGGCGACGACGCCGAGGACACGGTGCGGGACGCCACCGAGCAGGTCGGTTCCGTCGGCACCGAGGCGACGGACCAGGTCGGTTCGGTCGCCACCGAGGCGACGAACGGGGACGACGGCACCACCGGCGCCACCGAGGGCGCCGCCCCGGGCGGGCAGCCGACCGTCGTGGAGATCCCGGCGGCCGAGCAGGGCCTGGCGTTCGCCCAGGAGACCGCCACCGCACCGGCCGGCCGGGTCACGCTGACGATGCCGAACCCGTCGCCCCTGCCGCACAACATCGCCATCGACCTGCCCGACACGGACGACGTCGTGGGCGAGGTGGTGCAGCAGGGTGGGACCAGCGAGGCGAGCGCCGAGCTCGAGGCGGGCACCTACGAGTACTACTGCTCCGTCCCGGGTCACCGGGAGGGCGGCATGGTGGGCGAGCTCACCGTTGAGTGACGCCCGCCGCGGCGCGGCCGGGTCCCGGCCGCGCCGCCCGTTTGCACCCCCGCCCCGCCGGGCACCTCTGACGCAGGTCCGGCGAGCGCCGGGCGACGGAGAGGGGGACCCCCATGGCGCAGACGTGGCGCGACGAGCCCGCCGGAGGCGGGCATGCCGAGACACGGGAAGAGGTGCTGGCCCGCGTCGAGGCGGAGAAGCGGGAGCGCACGGACGACGAGATGACCGTCCGGGCCGATCCCAGCACGCGGCGCGGGGTGACCCGGAAGACCGCGATGATCCTCATCACCGCGGCGGTGCTGGGTTACCTCCTCACCGCGCTGGTGGTCGGCATCTTCAACTCGTGGGGCGTCGGCTTCGGGTCCGGATTCGCCGGGGCGCTCGTGGCCGCCGTGCTCGCGAGCTTCATGTTCCTGCAGCGGGAGGACGGCAAGGTGGCCGAGGAGACCACCGCCTACGCCCCCGAGCGCACCTCGCCCGACCAGGAACGCAACTGATATCGCCTCCCGCCCGGTGCCTCGGGTTTCCCCGGGCACCCGGCGGGAAGCTCCCCGCCACACACGCGCAGGGGAGGTGGCGATGGCAGGCGATGCGCCGGGGACGCGCGACGGGGGCCGCGCGCGCGACGGCGAGTCGCTCGACGGGCTCGACGTGCGGGACAGCACCCGCCAGGAGCTCTACGAGCGTGCGCGACGGCTGGGCGTGGAGGGCCGGAGCCGCATGAGCAAGATGGAGCTGGCCCGGGCCGTGGCCGGGGCCCAGCGCCAGAAGGCGATGCGCTGACCCGCGGGGCCGGGGCCCGGCACGCGCCGCTGGGGCGGCACCGGCCCCGCCCCCCAGGTCCTCAGACGCCCGGCCCTCCCGGCGCGGGCGGGTCGGAGGCGGGGAACGACTCCTCCGAGGCCTCGTCGGCGACGTCCTGGTCGGCCGGCTGCTCCGACGCGCGCTGACGGCGTGCCAGATCGGGCTCGTGGGGGGGCACCCCCGGCGTGCGCTGCTCGTCCTCGCTGCGGCGCTGCGCGTCGTTCGCGTCCATGTACGGCTCCCCCTCCGGCCGGCTGTCCGGCCCGTCGCCTGTCGTCCGAGGGCGACGTCCCCGCGTGCCGCGACGGGCAAACGCCCCTGGCGCCGGTGGCGGGGCCACGGGCGACGGCGTTTGGCCGCGGCCGGCGCGGGGAACCGCCGGGACCCGACCCCGTACCGGAGGCGACGTCGTGGCCGACGTGCGCGCATCGGCGGACGTGCCGGCGGCCGCCCACGCCGTCTACGACCGCCTCACCCGCTTCGAGGACCTCCCCGCGCTGCTGGAGGGCGTGGAGGAGGTGCGGCGGGCGGGGGGCGGCAGATTGCAGTGGACGGCGCGCCGCGGGGGCCGCACCGTGCGCTGGGAGACCGACGTGATCGAGGCGATCGTGGGCGAGCGCCTGGTGTGGGTGCCGGCCGCGGGCACCCCGGGGGAGTCGGTGGCGTTGACGATCGAGGATCGCGGCGCCGCCGCGTGCCGGGTGACGCTGAGCGTCACGGGCCTGCCCGGTGAGGACCGCGAGGAGGCCGCCGCGCGCGCGCGGCGCGACCTCGAGAACCTGCGCGCGCTCTTCGCCGCGATCCCCGGTGACGCCGCGCCTCCGGCGCCCCCTCCCCCCGCGCCGCCGCCCGGCGCCGCGGACGTCGACGAGGCCCTCGGCGCGGTGCCCGAGGACGCGCCCGGGCCGCCCGCGGAGCGGGGCGGCTAGGCGACGGTCGCCCGTCCGGTCCCCCGTTTGGGAGGCGACGGTCGCCCGTCCGGTCCCCCGTTTGGGGGCCGATGTGACGGGAATGTCACGCCACGGCCGCCCCGAGGGGGCAAAGGCCGCGTGATCGCCCGGGACGTGCGTCCCCGGGCCGCCCGGCGGGAGCCGGGGACGGCCGCGCAGCGGCGCCCCCGGCTCGCCCGCATCGGCATGACGGCGCCCGGCACCGGGTACCGCCCGGCAACGAGCCGAAGGAGGAGCACCGTGATGAAGCGCGCGATGGTGTGGGCCGCCCCGCTGCTGGCCGGGTACGTCTGGAAGCGCATGCGGGGACGCGGCGGCCGGCGGTAGCACGGGCCGGGGAGGCGCGTCCGGACCGCGCGCGCAGCCGCCCTCGCGGGCGCACTCGCGGACCCCGGGGCGAGTGGACCCGCGCGGCGACACCACCGGCGCAGGACCCGGACGGGACCCCGCGTGGCGACCACCGCCCCGCGGGGCGGGCGGTGGCACCGACGTCTCCGCGCGTGGCGAGGTGGACGTCGGCGAGGCGGAGAGGAGCCCTCACGGCGACCCCGGTCCCCGCCATGCGGAGGGCCCTCCCGGGACCTCCGTCCCCCCGGAGCCGCGGGCGCGCGAGAGGGCCCCGCGACCCCTGACAGGCGTCCCGTTCGCCGGGCCGTGGACGAGGCGCGGCACGCCCCTCCTGCACGACCCTGAGGGAGCTGGGCGGCACCCGCCCGCGACGCGTGGACGAGGTCCTCGCGGCACGCCCGCCCGCGAGGCGTGGACGAGGCCCTCGCGGCACGCCCGCCCGCGAGGCGTGGAAGAAGCCCTCGCGGCACGCCCGCCCGCGAGGGCGGGAGGCGGGTCCGCTCTCGCGGACCCGCCTCCCGCGAACGACCCTAGGAGTGGTTCTGGGCCGCCTGCTGCATGTCGCCGGCCGCCTGGGAGGACAGGTCGCGCCCCTCCTCCGTTGCGCGGGTCCGAGCGACCTCCATGGCCTCGCCGGCGACGTCCTTGCCGCGCTCGACGGCCTCCTGCATCGTGTTGCGCGCGACGTCCTTGACGTCGTCCGCCACCGGGCCGATGCGCTCCTTCTCGGCCGAGGTCGCCGGCAGGAGGGAACCCGCCAGGAAACCCGCCGCCATCGAACCCAGGGCGATCGCCAGGGGCTTCACCGTCGCCGCCGTGCTGCCGTCGCCCGAGCCCATCGAGGACGAGGCCTCGCGCATCTTCTCGGCACCCCGGCCCGCGGCCTCGCGCGCCCGGGCGGGCACGTTGGCGCGGTGCCCGACCTCCTCGATGGTGGAACCCAGGCGCTCACGCACCTGGCTCACCCGAGACTCGACCGCGCCCGTGTCGTCAGCCATTGCACGTCCTCCTTCACATTGGAAATCGTCTTCTGCGGGACGGGTGAGCCGATGTGGCGCAGCTGCGTGCGCGCCGCCATGGCCGCCACCGCGGCCCCCGCGAGGAACAGCACGGCCACGATCAGCGCGGCCAGCCAGGCGGGCATCACGAGGTCGAGCAGCAGGACGAGGAACGCGGCGAACACGCCGAGCCCGATCAGCGCGGCGACGAGCGCCGCCCCGCCGAGGCCCGCGGCGCTGATCGCCCGCCGCTTCTTCTCGTCCATCTCGGCGCGCAGCAGGCGCATCTCCTCGTGCGCCAGCTCACCGAACTCGCCGCGCAGCCGCCCCAGCAGCCGCCCGAGCGGGACCTCCCGCAATGGGGGATGCGTCCCGTTCGTCGTCATCAGCGGCCCCCGGACGGCGACCCGCTCGCGCCGTGGCCGCCGGCCGCGGGCGCGCCGGCGGGGCGGGCCCCGGTCGTGCCGGAGGCGCCACCGGCCGCCGCACCCGACGGGTGCGCGCCCGCGGGCGGGACACCGGCCGGCCGCACGCCACTCGCGTCCGGGGCGCCGAGCGTCGACGGCGCGGACGCGCCCTCGACGTCGGGACCGCCGCCGCTGCCGCTGCCGCCGGTGAGACCGCCCGAGCCCGCCTTGAGGAAGCGTGCGGCCAGGAAGCCCGCGGTGAAGCCCGCGATGCCGACCACGCCCGGGTGCTCGCGGCCGTAGCGCGAGAAGTCGTCGATCATCTGCCGGCCGTCGGCGCGCTCCAGGTAGTCCCCGATGCGCTCGGCGCCCTGCGCGGCGGCGCCCGCCATGCGCGCGGGACGCTCACGACCCCGGCGTGCCAGCTCGTCGCTGACCGCGTTCACGTCCTCCGCCATCTTGCGCGCCTGCTCGGCGCTGGGCCCCGACTGCTGGTCGAGGCGGCCCTCGAGCCGCGAACGGGCTGTGCGCGCCCCATCCGCCATCGCCCCTTCGGCCTTGTGGGCGATCTGCGTCGTCTTCATGCGAACACCTCCCGGCGCCATCCGGGGCGCCTCTCGCTGTCTTCGTCCGCCGCGCCGCGGGTCGGCGCGTGAGCGAGGGGTTCCCCCGGCCGCAGTGGGGAAACTCGCGGCCGGGGTACCGTCAGAGCAGGCGCGAGCGCCAGAGCACGGCCGCGAGCGTGACCGAGATCAGCGACACGACGAGGGCGATGGTCCACGCCGCCACGTCCTGCGCGCCCATGATCGCGCCGACGGCGGTGGCGATGGCGACCACCCCCGCGGTGGCCACCACACGCACCAGGATCGACTCCGCGCGGGGGCGCTGCGGCTCCGGGGGCAGGAAGCCGGCCCGGCTCTCCGGCGCCCCCCCGGCCGAGGCCCCGCCCGGACGGGCGTCGCCCGCAGGCGTGCCGGTCCCGGGCCCGTCCGCGGAGCGCCCTCGAGCGCCTCCGCGATCGGCCATCAGTACCACTTCCCCCGCACGAAGCCGCCGAAGGCGATGAGCCCGACGAGCGCCACGATCAGACCGATCCAGAAGCTCCAGACGATCGCGATGATGATTCCGGCGATCACGAGGATGCCGCCTATTCCGATGCCGCCCATGGTGCGGTTGTCCGCCATCACCCCTCCTCTGTCGTGCCCGCGTGGCGGGCGATTGCCCTCCGGTACCCCGTGGACGTCCGTCCGAAAAGCACGCTGCGCGGTGCCGCCGGGAACCGCCCGGGGTTTGGGGACGAGGGGGGCGGGTACGACGGGCTCCCTGATGGCCGCGACGACCCCCCCTCCTCCGGACGAGGACACCCCCGAGACGGCGCCGGAGCTCTACCGCCCGGCGGACCACTACACGCGCGACCACGAGCCGCGCGACGAGGGGCCTCCCGACGCGCCGCAGATCCGCGGCGACCAGCCGGACCAGTCCGGCGAGGGGCACCCCGGCCAGCCGGCGGAGCCGCCCGGCGGCCCGCGGCCCTGACGCTAAGGGAGTGACGCATGGACGAACGCGCCCCGGCGACCGCGCCGGCAGGGCCCGCTGATACAGTCGCGGACGTGCCGGCCGTCGACATCCCCTCCGAGGGGCCCCTTCAGGTCTCCAGGTCCACGCACGCGCGGGCGCTGGTGATCCGCCTGGTCGGAGAGCTCGACCTCGCCGGGGCGCCCACGCTGGCGTCGGCCGTCACCTGGGCCGCGGAGGACTCCAGCGACCTCCCGCTGGTCCTCGACATGGCCGAGGTCACGTTCATCGACTCCACCGGCGTCCGCACCCTCCTCGAGGCCTCGCAGGCGGCCAACCGGCCGATCGCCCTGCTGACGCCGTCCACCGCGGTCACGCGCGTGCTCGACCTCACGCGGCTGCGCGGACGGTTCCTCGAGGTGGACGACCTGGAGTCGGCGGATCTTGTCCGCCGCTGACGCGGCCGCCCTCGTCGCCGGCGTAGCGGAGGACGCGGACATGGCGCACGCTCCCGGCGAACCGCCGGTCACGCCCACCCCGCTCACCCCGCAGCAGCGCGAGGCGCTCATCCTCGAGCACCTGCCGCTGGTGCGCGGCCTCGCGCGGCGGTACTCCAACCGCGGCGAGCCGGTCGACGACCTCGAGCAGGCGGGCACGATCGGTCTCATCAAGGCCGTCGACCGCTTCGACCCGCGCAAGGGCGACGACTTCCGGTCGTTCGCCACACCGACGATCCTCGGCGAGATCCGGCGGCACTTCCGCGACAAGACATGGGCCGTGCGGGTCCCGCGCGGGCTCAAGGACGACTACTCCAAGGTGGTGGGCGCGGTGAGCATGCTCACCGGCCGCCTGGGGCGCAGCCCGAGCGTCGCGGAGATCGCCGGCGAGGCGGAGCTCAGCGAGGAGCAGGTCCTCGACGCGATCGCCGCGCACGGGGCCTACCGCCCGCGCTCCCTGTCGCAGGCGCCCCGCAACGCCGAGGACGAGGGGCCGCTCGAGATCCCCGCCGAGGAGGGGGGCTACGAGACCGCCGAGGGGCGCGCCGCCCTCCAGAAGGGCCTCTCCTACCTGCCCGCTCGCGAGCGCGTGATCCTCCACCTCCGCTTCGAGGAGGGGATGATCCAGTCCGAGATCGCGGAGATCATCGGCATCTCCCAGATGCACGTCTCGAGGCTGATCTCGCGTGCGCTCGAGACGCTGCGCCGCGTGGCCGAGGAGGGCGAACCGTGACCCCCAGCCCGGCCCTGCAGGGCGACGCCCGGCCGCCCGTGGTCATCCGCCTGCCCGCCGAGCCCGACAGCCTCGCCATCGTCCGCCAGGCGGTCACGGGCGTCGCCGAGGTGCTCGGTCTGCCCGAGGAGCGGCTGGACGATCTCAAGGTCGCCGTCACCGAGGCCTGCACCAACGTGGTGCTGCACGCCTACGCCGGGGACACGGGCGCCATGGAGGTGCGCGTCCGGCAGGACGATCGCTCGCTCGTGGTGACCGTGCGCGACGAGGGCGCGGGCATCGTCCCGCGGGCCGAGAAGACCAGTCCGGGCCTCGGGCTCGGCCTGCAGATGATCGCCGCGCTCGCCGACGACGTGCGCATCGCCGCCGGGGACGGCGGCGGCACCAGCGTCCGGATGGCCTTCCTGCTCGACTGAGCGGGCGTCGCGGCACTGCTCCCCGTTTCCTCGCCCGGGGGCCCGGGAACGATCCTCCGTCGGAGACCCCACCGGATGCGAGGAGACGAGATGACGACCAGCGTCCCGAACAGCGCCATCGGCGATCAGGCCGCGGACCCCCGCCACGCGGAGCTGCTCCAGCTGCTGGAGCAGGCCTACTGGATGGAGATCGAGACGGTCATGAGCTACATCGCCGCCTCCATCAACCCGGACGGCGTGCGGGCGCAGGAGATCCGCGAGTCGCTCGCCGCGGACGTCGAGGAGGAGCTCGGCCACGCCCGCCAGTTCGGCGAGCGCATCAAGGAGCTCTACGGCACGGTGCCCGGCTCCATGGAGTTCGCCGCCCACCAGGCCTCCCTGCAGCCGCCGACCGACGCCACCGACGTCGCCGCGATCATCCGCGGCGTCATCGACGCCGAGCGCGGTGCCATCGCGCACTACATGCGCATCATCGAGCTGTGCGACGGCTTCGACCACGTCACGCAGGACATGGCGATCGCCATCCTCCGCGACGAGCAGAAGCACTGCCGGCTGTTCGAGGGCTTCCTGCGGGAGTTCGAGGGGTCCTCGGCCCGCCGCTGAGGCCACCGCCCCCCGGCCCCGCGGCCGGGGGGCCTGTCCCCGGCGCACGCCGGCCGGCACTCCCCGTCGTCCTTCCGTCAGGACGACGGGCGCCCCCGCGCTCCGGGGGCGGGCGCCCGCGGGCGGCGCGCCGGGCGTGCGCGCCGGCGCCCCACGGGCTCGTGGGGCCCCCGCCCGATGGGCGGGGGCCCTCCGCGACTACTGCTGGTGGGGCGCCTTGACCTCGCCGCGCCAGGCACCGGTCTCGGAGCCGCGCGACTCCATGAGCTCCTTGAACCGCTCGAGGTCGCCCTTGGCACGGCGCTTCACGAAGCCCAGCCAGTCGCCGATGGTGTCCAGCGCGCCATCGGGCTCGTGGTTGATCTGCAGCATCAGCCGGCACTTGTCGTCGTCCAGCCGGTGGAAGGTGATCACGCCGGCGTTGGGCTGGCCGGTGGTGCTCTTCCAGGCGATCCGCTCGTCGGGGATCTGCTCCGTGATCACGGCGTCCCACTCACGGGTCTGGCCGCCGATCTCGGCGACCCAGTGCTGGTGGGTGTCGTCGACCTGCGTGATCGACTTGACGCCCTCCATGAACCGGGGGAACTCCTCGAACTGGGTCCACTGGTTGTACGCGGTGCGCACCGGAACGTTGACGTCGATCGATTCCTGGATGCTCGACACGGGTCGTCTCCTCCCTGTCGTGTTCGGGGACATGTCTACCGGGCCCTAGCTACCCGCCCCCGGAGGCGGGGCAACCCGGGATCCGCCCCGCGCCCGCGTGTTTGCCTCCCCTGCCGGCGGGGTACCCCGCCGCGTCGATGCCCTCGCGCCCGCCCTCGGACCCCTCGCCCCCGCGCCCCACCC
>DATMJR010000328.1:0-20229 GCA_035553775.1 Miltoncostaeaceae bacterium
GGCGGTGGCGGCCGGTGCCGCGGCGGTGGCGGCCGGTGCCGCGGCGGTGGCGGCCGGGGCGAACTCGGTGGCGCCGGGGACGACCGCGGTGGGGCCGGCGAGCGGCGCGCCCGGCGCGAGCGGGGCCGTCGGCGCCGCCCCCGCCGTGACCGTCGGCGCCGGCGGGCGGCGGGGGGCGACGGTCTCCCGCAGCGCGGCGGCCATGTCGGCCGCGCTGCCGAAGCGCTCCGCCGGGTCCTTCGCCAGGGTGCGCATGAGCAGGGCGGCCGCGGCCGGCGAGAGGTCGGGGCGGATCGTGCGGGGGTCCGGCACGGGCGCGGCGATGTGCATGAAGGCCGCGGCCGGCCCCGGCTCCTCCGGTACGAAGGGCAGCCGCCCGGTGGCCGCCTCGAAGAGCACCGACCCCAGCGAGTAGAGGTCGGTCTGAGGCGTGATGCGGCGGCCGAGCGCCTGCTCCGGCGCCCAGTAGCCGGGGGTCCCCATGACGATGCCCGTGCGGGTCACGACGTCCGACTCGCTGGTGCCGCCGATGGCCTGCAGGCGGGCGAGGCCGAAGTCGGCCACGCGGACCTGCCCCCGCGGCTCCACCAGGATGTTGCTGGGCTTGATGTCCCGGTGGACGACCCCCTCGCGGTGCGCCGCCTCCAGGGCGTCGCAGACGCCGGCGCCGATGCCGACCACGCGCTCCCAGGTCATCGGCCCCCGGGCGATCGTGTGGTCGAGCGGCTCCCCGGGGACGAACTCGAGCACGATGTAGATGCGCCCGTCGGGCAGGCGCAGGATGTCGAACACGGCGACGATGCCCGGGTGCCGCAGCCGCGCCAGGGCCCGCGCCTCGCGCCGGAAGCGCCCCACCAGCTCCGGGTCGGACAGCAGGTGCGGCAGCAGCGACTTCAGGGCCACGTCGCGCTCGAGCTCGCGGTCGAACGCGTGCCACACCTCGCCCATGCCGCCGCGGCCCAGCAGCCGTCGCAGCTCGTAGCGGTCCGCGAGGACCTCGCCGGGAGCGCTCACGGCCGGGCGCATGGACGTGGATCGCCGCTCACGCCGCCATTGTCACGCCCGCCGCCGCCGGATTCCACTGGCCGGACGGGGGAACGGGGCCCGGCGCCCGCGGAGCGGTACCGCCGAGGCCGCCACTAGGGTAGGGGTCGTGCGCGCGCGCCCCCTCCCCGCCGAGCCCGAGGTGCTGCCCTCGGTGATGTCCGCCGACATGCTCCACCTGGGAGCGCAGCTGACCTCCCTGGTCGAGGCCGGCGCCCGCGTCGTGCACGTGGACGTCATGGACGGGCACTTCGTCCCCAACCTCACGGTCGGTCCCGACTTCACCCGGGCGGTGGCCGCGGCGGTGCGCCCGCGGGGCGTGCGGGTGGACGTGCACGTCATGGCCGAGCGCCCGGGTGAGCTCATCGGCCTGTTCGCCCCCCACGCCGACGCCATCAGCGTCCACCTGGAGGCCGATCCGCACCCGCACCGGCTGCTCGGGGCCATCCGCGACGCCGGCTGCGCGGCCGGCATCGCGATCAACCCGGGGACGCCGGTCGAGGCCCTGCGGGAGATGGTGGACGACATCGACTACGTCAACTGCATGGGCGTCAGCCCCGGGTTCGCCGGGCAGGGCTTCGTGCCCGCCACGCCGGACAAGGTGCGCCGGCTGCGCGCCCTGCTGCCCGCGCGCGTCGTGATCGAGGTCGACGGCGGCATCTCGGCGGCGACCCTGCCCGGGGTGCGCGACGCGGGGGCGCGGTGGTTCGTCTCCGCCTCGTCGGTCTTCGGGTCGCCGGACCCCCTCGCGGCCTTCGCCGAGCTGTGTCGGCTGGCGCGGGACTAGTCATGCCCCCGACGGGGCGCGAGCTGGCGGCGCTCGCCCGCGCCCGGGAGCTGGCGATGACCGCGCGCGGCCGCGTGAGCCCCAACCCGCTCGTGGGCGCGGTGGTCGTCGACGACGGCCGCGTCGTCGGCGAGGGCTGGCACGAGGGGCCGGGCACGGCCCACGCGGAGGTCATGGCCCTGCGCGACGCCGGCGATCGCGTCCGGGGGGCGACGGTCGTGTGCACCCTCGAACCGTGCTCCCACTTCGGGCGCACGCCGCCGTGCACCGACGCGCTGCTCGCGGCCGGCGTGGCGCGCGTCGTGGTCGGCTGCCTCGACCCCCTCGAGCGCACCCGCGGGCAGGGCGTGCGGGTGCTCGACCAGGCCGGCGTCGAGGTGGCGCTCGCCGCCGGCGACGACGCCCGGGCCTGCCGCGAGCTCAACGCGGCGTTCATCACCTGGGCGGTCCTCGGGCGGCCGCACGTCACCCTCAAGCTCGCCACCAGCCTCGACGGCCGCATCGCCACGGCGGGCGGCGAGAGCCGGTGGATCACCGGGGAGCCGGCCCGGGCCCGCGTGCACCGCTGGCGGGCCGACCACGACGCGGTCGCCGTCGGGCTCGGCACGGCACTCGCGGACGACCCCCTGCTCACCGCCCGCGGCGTACGCGGCGCCGTGCGGCAGCCGGCGCGCGTGGTGTGGGACACCACGGCGCGCCTGCCGCTCGACTCGGCCCTGGTGCGTGGCGCGCGGGACGTGCCCGTGATCGTGATCGCGGGGGAGGGGGCGCCCGCGGACCGGGTGCGCGCGCTCGAGGAGGCGGGCGTGGAGGTGCTCGCGGTGCACGGCCGGCCGCCGGACGTGGCGGCGGGCCTGCAGGCGCTCGGGCGGCGCGGCATCCAGTCGCTGTTCGTGGAGGGCGGCGCCGAGCTGGCCGATGGACTCCTCCGGGCGCGCGCGGTCGACGCCGTGCGATGGTTCGTGGCGCCGATGCTGATCGGCGGCCGGCGCGCCCCGGCGGCCCTCGGCGGCCAGGGCGTCACGCGGCTCGGCGAGGCGCCCCGGCTGCACGGGGTCACCGTCGAGCGCGTGGGCGAGGACGTGCTCATCTCCGGACGGCTCACACCGGTGCCGGAGGTCGCCCGGACGGAGGGGGCGTAGGTGTTCACCGGGCTGGTCGAGGAGGTCGGGACGGTCGCGGCGGTGACCCCCGGCGACGGCGGGGCGCGGGTGGTGATCACGGCGCCCCTGGTCGCCGACGGCCTGGGGCTCGGCGACTCCGTCGCGGTGGACGGGGCCTGCCTCACGGCCGTCGAGGTCGGCCCCGGCCGCTTCGCGGTCGACGCCGTCGCCGAGACCCTGCGGCGCACCTGCCTGGGCGACCGGCGCGCCGGCGACCCGGTGAACCTGGAGCGGGCGATGGCGGCCGGCGGCCGTTTCGGCGGCCACATCGTGCAGGGGCACGTGGACGGCACCGGCGTCGTGGCCGCGGCCGAGCCCGAGGGCGGCAGCGTGCTGCTGCGCGTGGAGGCCGGCCCGGAGGTGATGCGCTACGTCGTCGAGAAGGGCAGCATCACGGTCGACGGCGTCAGCCTCACCGTCGCGCGCCGCGACGGTGCGGGGCTGACGATCGCGCTGATCCCGCACACCATGTCCGCCACCACCCTCGGCCCCGCGGCCGTCGGGCGCCGCGTCAACCTGGAGGTGGACCTGGTGGCAAAATACGTCGAGGCGCTCACCCGGCCCTACGTGCGCACCCCCTCGGAGGACCGATGACCAGCAAGGCGCCCCGCATCTTCGCCTCCATCGAGGAGGCGATCGAGGACATCCGCGACGGCAAGATGGTAATCGTCGTGGACTCGGAGGACCGCGAGAACGAGGGCGACCTCATCATGGCGGCGCAGTTCGCGACGCCCGCCGCGGTCAACTTCATGGCCAAGCACGGCCGGGGCCTCATCTGCCTCGCGCTCACCGAGGAGCGCTGCGAGCAGCTGGGGCTCAGCTCGATGGTGCGGCGCAACGAGGCGCCGCTGAACACGGCCTTCACCGAATCCATCGAGGCGCGCGACGGCATCACCACGGGGATCTCCGCCCCCGACCGGTCGCACACCATCATGGTCGCCATCGACCCCACCTCCGGCCCGGACTCCCTGGTCAAGCCCGGTCACGTGTTCCCCCTGCGCGCAAAGCCCGGCGGGGTGCTGGAGCGCACCGGCCACACCGAGGCGGCCGTCGACCTGGCCCGCCTCGCGGGTGTGGTCCCGGCGGGCGTCATCTGCGAGATCATGCGCGAGGACGGACTGATGGCCCGCGTGGACGACCTCGTCCCGTACGCGGAGGAGCACGGCCTGAGGATGATCACCATCGAGGACCTCATCGACTACCGGCGCCAGACCGAGAAGCTCATCGAGCGGGGCGGCCAGGCGCGCATGCCCACCCCCCACGGCGAATGGACGGCGGTCGGCTACCGCAGCCTCATCGACGGCAAGCACCACCTGGCACTCGTCAAGGGCGACGTCTCGGGCCGTGAGAACGTGCTCGTGCGCGTCCACTCGGAGTGCCTCACGGGCGACGTCTTCGGCTCCCTGCGCTGCGACTGCGGCGAGCAGCTGCACGCCGCGATGCGCATGATCGACGAGGAGGGCGAGGGGGTCGTCCTCTACATCGCCCAGGAGGGGCGGGGCATCGGCCTGCTCAACAAGCTGCGCGCGTACGAGCTGCAGGACGCGGGCTACGACACCGTCGAGGCCAACGTCGCGCTCGGGTTCCCGCCCGACCTGCGCGACTACGGCATCGGCGCCCAGATCCTGGTCGACCTCGGGCTCACCACCATCCGCCAGCTCACCAACAACCCCAAGAAGATCGTGGGGCTGGAGGGCTACGGGCTGTCGGTGGTGGAGCGCGTGCCGATCGAGGTGCAGCCGCAGGACGAGAACATCCGCTACCTGCAGGTCAAGCGCGACAAGATGGGCCACATCCTCCACCACCAGGACCTGCGGCTCCCGCCGGACCCGGACCCCGTGGACGAGCAGCCGCTGTAGTGGCCCGCCTCACCGCCGCGCCCGCGGCCACCCCGCTCCGCCGCCCGCACGTGCGCATCGCGGCGGTGTGCTCGGGCTTCCACCGCGACCTGACCCAGGCCCTCCTCGACGGCGCCCGCGCCCGCCTGGCCGAGTGCGGGCTGGCGGAGGGCCACCTCGAGGACCACTGGGTGCCCGGCGCCTTCGAGGCGCCCTTCGCGGCCAAGGCCCTCGCCGAGTCCGGCCGCTACGCGGCGGTCATCGCCCTGGGCGCCGTGGTCCGGGGCAGCACCGCTCACTTCGACCACGTCTGCTACGCCGCCTCGCAGGGGCTCACACGGGTCGGCCTCGACACGGGCGTCCCGTGCACGTTCGGCATCCTCACCTGCGACACCCTCGAGCAGGCATGGGCCCGCGCCGGCGGCGAGGTGGGCAATGCCGGCGCCGACGCCGCGGACGCGGCCGTCGCGCTGGTCAACCTGGCGGGGGCCGTCCGCACCTAGCGGCGTGCCGGCGCGCTCCGGTGGGCACCGGTGGCGTCGCGCCCCGGGCCCCGCGGCAGCCCGGTGCGCAGGTCCCACGCCCTGCCGCCGCCGTCCGTCGGCGCGCCCGCCCATCGGCCGCGGACCGCGGGCTCGGGGCTCCCCGGCGCTCCCGGTTGCCCGGAGGACGCACGGCGTCATAGGGTCGATGCGACCCCGATCGCTCAGGAGACCCCATGCCCACGGTCGTCGCGCACCACAGCATCACCAAGGGCGCCGAGCACTGGTTGTCGTCGCCCAGGCGCGAGGAGGTCTTCGGCCCCCTCGGGGTGACCAACATCCGCACGTTCGTGGATCCGCAGGATCCCACCCACGTCGCCCTCATCATGGACGTCGCCGACATGGATCGGCTCATGGCCGCGATGGGGACCCCCGAGGCCGCCGCCGCGATGGATCACGACGGGGTGGTCCCGGCGTCGCTGCGCATCCTCACCGAGCGGTAGCGGCGCGGTGCGCGGACGCGCCGTGCGCGGGGCGCCGCCCCGAACCTGAGCCGGGTCGAGGACCTGCTCCGCCCCCACGCGTACGTCGGGCGGCGTCGCGCGGGGCCGGTCGCGTGCGTCGGGGACGCCGCCGGCAGGGATCCCGGCGTTTCGGGTCCCGGCGCGTTCCGCCGCACCCGCGCGCGGGCGGGATCGCGCCGGGGGGTGGCGCCGTGCCGGGCATCTCGGGTGGCCGCGGTCCCGGTGCTGGCACCGATGGCGTTCCTGCCCCGGCCGGTGGGAGGATCGCGTCGTGCAGACCACCCGCCGTGCCCTGCTTCCGTGGTTCGTCGCCGCGCTCGTCCCCCTGGGATGCGCGGCCGCCGTGGCGGCGGTCGCCGGGGTGGACGGCCCGGCGGCCGCCGGGCCGGTGCCGGCGTGGGCGCTGCTGCTGATCGGCGCGGCGCTCACCGTCCCCGCCGCGACCGGCCTGGTGATCCTGCGCGCGCGGCCGGGCAACCGGGTCGGCTGGATCATGCTCGCCGGGCCCGTGCCGGTCACCGTCGCCTGGCTGCTGGAGGCGCTCGGCGTCCGCCTC
This sequence comes from Miltoncostaeaceae bacterium, assembly GCA_035553775.1. Taxonomy (GTDB): domain Bacteria; phylum Actinomycetota; class Thermoleophilia; order Miltoncostaeales; family Miltoncostaeaceae; genus DATMJR01. Next base: position 6,395 of record DATMJR010000328.1, read on the forward strand.
GCCGACGCCGGCGGCCACGACGGCGCCGCCGCGCTGGCCACCACCCTCGGCATGTCGCTGTGGCCGTTCCTGTACCTGTGGCCGACCGCCCTCGCCTTCGTCTTCCCGACCGGCCGGCCGATGTCCCCGCGGTGGCGCGCGGTGCTCGCCGCCACGGTCGCGGCGGCCGCCGTGGTGATCGCGGGCATGAACGTCGCCGGCGACGTCGCCGAGATCGGCGACCTGACGCTGCCGAACCCGCTGTACGTGGAGGCGGGCGGTGCCCGGGACGCGCTCGCCGTCGTCTTCTGGACCGCGTGGAGCGTGCTGCTCGCCGGGCTGGTCGCGGCGCTCACCTCGGTCGTGGTCCGGTACCGGCGCGCGCGCGGTGTGGAGCGGCTGCAGCTGAAGTGGTTCGTCTGGGGGGCGGCCCTCATCCCGCTGGCGCTGGCACTCTGCGGCGTCTCGGGGCTGGTGGTGCGGGAGCGGACGGTGCTCGACGCGATGGTCGTCGTGACGGTCCTCGGCGGCGGCGCCGCGCTGAGCGTCGCGGTCGGCATCGCCGTGACCCGGCACGGCCTCTACGAGATCGACCGGCTGGTCAACCGGACCCTGGTCTACACGCTGGTGACCGCGCTGCTGGCCGCGGGCTTCGGCGTCGTCGCCATGGCCGTCGGGGTGCTGGCCGGCCGGGGATCGGGGTGGGCGACCGCCGCCGCCACGCTGAGCGTGGCCGTCGCCTTCCGGCCGCTGCGCGCCCGGGTGCAGAGGCTCGTCGACCGGCGCATCGCCCGCGACCGCTACGAGGGCCTGCGCCGCATGGCGGCCTTCGAGGACGCGCTCCGCGGCGGGGACGCCGAGCCCGAGGACGTCCAGGCGGCGCTCGCGGAGGCGCTCGCCGACCCCGGCGCCGAGCTGCTGCTGCGCCTGCCCGAGAGCGGCGGGTTCGTGGACGTGCGCGGGCGGCCGTGGGAGGGCCCGCGCGAGGGACGCACCGTCACCCCCGTGCACCTACGCGGGGAGGAGGTGGGCCGGCTCGTGCACGCCGAGCGGCTGCGGGAGCGCCCGGACACGCTGCGCAGCGTGCTCGCGGCGGCCGCGCTGCCGATCGAGCTGGCGCGCCTGCGCGCCGAGGTGCGCGTGCAGCTGGCCCAGGTCGAGGCCTCCCGGGAGCGGCTCGTGCGCGCGGGTGACGAGGAGCGACGCCGGCTGGAGCGCGACCTCCACGACGGCGCCCAACAGCGGCTCGTGGGCCTGGGCGTCGCGCTGCGGCGCATCCAGCGCACGCTGCCGCGGGAGGCGCGCGTGCTGGTGCCCGCGCTCGACCAGGCGGTGGGCGAGGTGGGGCGGGCGATCACCGACCTGCGCACGATCGCCGCCGGGCTCCGGCCGCCACGTCTCGACGACGGGCTCGCGGCCGCGCTCGGCGATCTCGCGCGGGCGGCGCCGGTGCCGGTGGCGGTGGACGTCGACGTGGGCGACGACGGCCTGGCCCCGCCGGTCGAGGTCGCGGCCTACTACGCGGTGTGCGAGGCGCTGACCAACGCCGCCAAGCACGCCCGGGCCTCGCGCGTCGACGTGTGGGCGCATCGGCGCGACGGGACGCTGCTGGTGCGGGTGCGCGACGACGGCGTCGGCGGGGCGCGCCCGGGGGCCGGTTCCGGTCTGACCGGCATCGCCGACCGGGTGGGCGCCCACGGCGGCCGCATGCGCATCGACAGCGGCCCGGGGGCGGGCACCCTCGTGGAGGTGGAGATCCCGTGCGCATCGTGATCGCGGAGGACACCGTCCTGCTGCGGGAGGGTCTCGCCGGCCTGCTCGAGGACGCCGGCCACGAGGTCGTCGCCCGCGTCGGCGACGCGCCCTCCCTCGTGGCCGCCGTGCAGGAGCACGAGCCCGATCTCGCCGTCGTCGACGTCCGCATGCCGCCGACGCACGGGGACGAGGGCATGGTGGCCGCGGCGGAGATCCGCGAGCGGTACCCGGGGACCGCCGTGCTCGTGCTGTCGCAGCACATCGAGACCCGGCACGCGGTCCGCCTGGTGGCCGCCGGCGGGGGCTTCGGCTACCTCCTGAAGGACCGGGTGCTCGACGTCGACGACTTCCTCGACGCCGCCGCCCGGGTGGCGGCCGGGGGCACCGCGCTCGACCCCGAGGTGGTCGCGACGCTCGTCGCACCGCCCACGCGTGAGGACAGCCTGGCCCCGCTGACGCCCCGCGAGCGCGAGGTGCTCGCGCTGATGGCCGAGGGGCGCACCAACGCCGGCATCGCCCGCCGGTTGTGGCTGACGGAGAAGACCGTCGAGACCCACGTCCGCGCGATCCTCGGCAAGCTGGGCCTCCCGGTGTCGGACGAGGACCACCGGCGCGTGCTGGCCGTGCTCGCGTTCCTGCGCGCCGCCGCCTGAGCCGTCCCGCATCTCGGTGCCAGCGCCGAGAGGGGCCCGGCGGTGGCATGGATGGCCGGGGCGGGGACCCGCAATAGCGTCGTCGTCGGCGGGGATGGGCCCCGCCGACGACGAGGAGGTCCCTTCCATGATTCGAAGCCTGCGCGTGGGCAGGACGGCCGCCGCGGCGGCCCTCCTGCTCGGGCCCCTGCTCCTGCTGGCCACCACCGCGGTCGGCCCCCTCAACACCGGCGGCACCTTCGCCGAGATGCTCCGCGTCTACGACGCCGAACGCACGGCGATCCAGGTGGCCGACCTGCTGGCGTTCGCCGGCGCGCTCGCGATGATCGCGGCCGTGCTGGCCGCCGCGCGGGCGGTCCGACGGCGCGCACCCGCCTTCGCGCTGTGGGGGGCCTGCCTGTCGGTCGCCGGCTGGGCCTCGCTGATCGGCCTGCTCGGCTACGACCAGGCCATGGTGGACGTCTCGCGGGACCCGGCCATCCGGGAGCAGCTCGCCCGGAGTCTCGACAACGGCGAGGCCTGGGCGCTGCCCGCCATCTTCGCCGTGTTCCTCGTCGGCACCGTCGCCGGCGGCGCGGTGCTCGGGACGGCCCTGCTGCGCACCCGGGTGGTGCCCGTGTGGGCCGGCGCCGCCGTCGCCGTGGCCCTCGTGGTCAACGTCGTCGGCCACCTCGTCGAGGTGAAGGCGATCGCACTGGCGGCCTTCGTGCTGCTGGCCGCCGGGTTCGCCGCGCTCGCCGTGCGCGTGGCCCGCACCCCGGTCGCCGCGTGGGTCGACGGCGACGTGGCGCCGGTGACCGGGGAACGGCCGGGCGCCCCCGTCGTCGTCGGCGGCTGACACCCGGGCCGGGGCTCCGCGTGATGACCTGACACCCGGCGGGGAGGGGCCCGGGGGCGGCGCGGGTCGCGCCCGGGCGGTCCTCCGGGCGGCCGCGCATGCCGCGCCCCCGCGGCCCGGCATACGGTGCGATGGGGAAGGAGGTGGTGATGCAACTGGCGACGGGCGCGCGTGGCCCGGCCCGGGCGCTGCTGCTCACGGCCCCCGCGCTGCTGCTGGCCGCGGTGCTCGCCGGCCCGTGGCCGGGCGGCGCCGGCCGTGGCCACGCCCTGCGTGTCGTGGGCGCCGCCCCCGGCGATGTCGCCCTCGCCGACGGCCTCGCCTACGCCGGGTGCCTGCTCATGGTCCCGGCCGCGGCGTCGGCGGCGTGCCTGGCACGCCGGCGGGCGCGGCCCCTGGCCGTGACGGGCGCCGCCGCCATGGCCGCCGGCTGGATCAGCACCGTCGGGCTGCTGGCCGTCGACGGCCTCCTCGCCGGCCTGGCCGCCGACACCGCCCTGACGCGCGGCGCGACGGTGGACCGCGTGGTGGCGGAGGCGGAGGCGCGCGCCGTTCTGTGGGGGGAGGTCGCCGCGGCCGCGGCGCGGCCGGGGACCGTGCTCCAGGTGATCGTCGTCGTGGCGACCGTGGGGACGGTCGCCGGCGCCGCGCTGCTGGGCGTCGCGCTCCTGGGAGCCCGCGCGGCGGGACCCTGGGCCGGCCCCGCGCTGCTCGCCGCGGCGCCGCTGCTGCTGGTGGCCCGCCTCACCGAGGCCCGGCCGGCCGCGCTCGCGGCGCACGTGCTGCTGCTGGGGGGCCTCGCCTCGCTGGCGCCCCGGGTCGGCGCCCGGAGGGCCCGGGTCCGGTCCGGGGCGGGGGGCGCCGGCGACCTGACGCCGGCGACGGAGGGCGTCCTGCGGGAGCCCTCCGCGCACCGCAGCGCCCCGGCCCGGCGTGAGGATCCGACGCCGGCACCACCGTCCGGCGTGGAGGTGCGACGCCGGCACCACCGTCCGGCGTCAGGGTGCGACGCCGGCACCACTACCCGGCGTGAGGATCCGACGCCGGCACCACCGCCCGGCGCGAAGATGCGACGCCGGCACCACCGCCCGGCGTCGGCGGTGCTCAGACCGCCTTGACGACCTTGTTGGCCTTCAGGCAGCGGGTGCAGACGTAGACGCGCACCGGCGTGGAGCCCTTCAGGATGCGCACCTTCTGCAGGTTGGGGTCGAAGCGGCGCGGGGTCGCGCGCATCGAGTGGCTGCGGTTGTTGCCGAACGACGGCCCCTTGCCGCAGACGCTGCACACCTTGGACATGACCTGGAGCCTCTCGTCGCCGGAACCCTCCGCCGGGCACGCGGACGCGTGTCGACCGCGGCGGACAACCGGGCGATTATGCTCTGCCCGGGTGGAGGCCGCAACCGCCACGTCGCTCCGCCCCTTCGCGGGCGACCCGACCCTCGCCGGGACACCGCCGCGACGCCCGGATCCCGCGCTCTGGGACGCGCCCGTCGGGCGGATCCCCGGCGTGCGCCCCGCGCTCGCCGAGCGCGCCCACGCCTGGGGGCTGCGCAGCGTCGCGGACCTGCTGCTGCACACGCCGGCGCGCTACGAGACGTACGGCGACGCGCAGCCGGTCGCCGGCCTCGTGCCCGGCACGGAGGCGACGGTGCGGGTGGTGCTCAACTCCATCGGCGTCGTGCCCACCCGCCGCCGCGGGCTGGTGATGGTGCGCGCCAGCGTCGCCGACGCGACCGGCCGGATGCAGGCGGTCTGGTTCAACCAGCGCCACCTGGCGCGGATGCTCCGCCCCGGCGACACGCTGATGCTGCGCGGCACCGTGGACGCCGGCCCGCCGCGGAGCCTGCGGGTCAAGGCCCACGAGTCGCTGGGGGCGGGGGCGTCCGAGGGCCTGCACACCCGCGGTCTGGTGCCCGTCTACCCCGCCACCGAGACCCTGCCCACCGCCCGCATCCGGGAGATGGTGGACCGCGCCCGCCCGCTGGCGCACACGGCCCGCGAGGTCCTGCCCGCGGGCGTCCGCCACCGGCTGGAGCTGATGTCCGTCGCCGACGCCCTGCTGGCCGTGCACTTCCCGCGCACCCTCGCCGAGGCGGGGGAGGGCCGGCGCCGGCTCGCCACCGAGGAGCTGATCGTGATGCAGCTGGGGCTGGCCGCCCTGCGGCGCATGGAGGAGGCCCGGCGCGCGGCCCCCGCCCTGGCCGGCGACGGCTCCCTGTCCGGACGGGTGCGGGCGGCGCTGCCGTTCACCCCCACCCGCGATCAGGAGCGGGCGCTGCGCGAGATCGCGCGCGACCTGCGCCGGCCGGTGCCCATGCGGCGGCTGCTGCAGGGCGAGGTGGGCTCCGGCAAGACGCTCGTGGCGGCGCTGGCGGTGTGCCAGGCGATCGAGTCGGGCGCGCAGGCCGCCCTGCTGGTGCCCACCGAGACCCTCGCCGAGCAGCACCTGCGCACCATGGACGCGCTGCTGGCGCCCGCCGGAGTCACCCCCGTGCTGTTGACCGGGCGCGTGTCCGCCGCCGAGCGCGAGCGCCGCCTGATGGCCCTGCGCACCGGCACCACGCCACTGGCGGTCGGCACGCAGGCGCTGCTCAGCGAGGACGTCGGGTTCTCGGATCTCGGCCTCGTGGTCGTGGACGAGCAGCACCGGTTCGGGGTCGAGCAGCGCCAGGCCCTGGCCGAGCGCGCGCGCGACGCCACCGGCCGGGCGGCGCACGTGCTCTACATGACCGCGACGCCCATCCCGCGCACGCTGGCGCTCACCTCCTACGGGGACCTGCTGGTGTCCACCATCCGCAGCCGGCCGGCGGGCCGCGGGCAGGTGACGACGCGCTGGGTGCGCGAGGCCGACCGCGAGGAGGCCTACGCCGAGATCCGCGAGCTGCTGCGCGCCGGGCGGCAGGCGTACGTCATCTGCCCGCTGGTGGAGGGCGGGGAGGAGGTTGAGGCGCGGGCGGCCACCGACGAGGCCGAGCGGCTGCGCGCCGGGCCCTTCCGCGAGTTCCGCGTCGGGCTGGTGCACGGCGCGCAGCGCGGCGACGACAAGCGGTGGGCGATGGAGGCGTTCGCGTCGGGCGACACCGACCTGCTGGTCGCCACGACCGTCGTGGAGGTGGGCATCGACGTGCCGAACGCCGCGGTGATGCTCATCGAGGGCGCCGACCGCTTCGGGCTGGCCCAGCTGCACCAGCTGCGCGGCCGGGTGGGGCGCGGCGAGGCCCCCGGGCTGTGCCTGCTGTTCGGGGAGCCGGCCACCGAGGACGGCGAGCGCCGGCTGGAGGCGCTGACGCAGACCACCGACGGCTTCCGGCTCGCCGAGCTCGACCTGCAGATCCGCGGGGAGGGGGCGCTCCTGGGCGTGCGCCAGTCCGGGGCGACCGACCTGCGGTACGCGCGGCTGTCGCGCGACCGGCGCGCCCTGGCCCAGGCGCGCTGGGTGGCGCGGCGCACGCTGGCGGCCGACCCGCACCTGCGGCGCCCCGAGCACGCGCTGCTGCGCCGGGCCGTCGAGGCGCGCTTCGCGGCCATCCCGCGGCTGCTGGACGCGTGAGGGTCGTCGCGGGCACGCTGGGCGGCCGTCGCCTGTCGGCGCCCCCCGGGCGGGACACCCGCCCCACGTCCGACCGGGTGCGCGAGGCGCTGTTCGCCATCGTCGGCGACGTCTCCGGCCGCGCGGTGCTCGATCTGTTCGCGGGCTCGGGGGCGCTCGGCATCGAGGCCCTCTCGCGCGGCGCCGACCGGGCCGTCTTCGTCGATGCCGACCGCCGCGCGCAGGCGTGCATCCGCGCCAACCTCGCCGCGCTGGGGGTGGAGGACCGCGGCCGCGTGGTGGGGCGCGACTGGCGGGCGGCGCTCGCCGCGGAGCGCGCCGCGGGGCGCACCTACGGGTTGTGCCTCGTCGACCCCCCGTATACCGTGCTCGGGCGGATCGCGGGCGAGCTGGGGCGCGCACTCGCGCCGATCCTTCAGCCGGGCGGTACCGTGGTCGTCGAGGGTCCGGCCGCGTCTCCGCCGCCGTCTCTGAGCGAGCTGCCCGTGGCCGACCGCACCGACCGCACATACGGATCCACCCGTGTGGTGGTCGCCCGCCTGACCGCGCCCGGGGCATGAGCCGGCGCACCGCCATCTGCCCGGGCACCTACGACCCGGTCACCTACGGGCACCTCGACATCGTCGAGAGGGCTTCCCGCTTCTTCGACGAAATCATCGTCTCGGTGACCGACGGCTCCTTCAAGAAGCGCCCCATGTTCTCCACCCCCGAGCGGATCGACTTCGTGCGCCGGGGGGTCGCGCACCTGCCCAACGTGCGCGTGGAGCCCTTCAACAGCCTCGTCACCGAGCACGCGCGCGCCGTCGGCGCGCGGGTGGTCGTGAAGGGCCTGCGGGCGATCTCGGACTTCGACTACGAGTTCCAGATGGCCCAGATCAACCGTCATCTGGCCGCCGAGGTCGAGACGGTCTACCTTCCGGCCTCCCCGCGCTTCAGCTTCATCAGCTCCAGCGGGGTGCGCGAGGTCGCCGCGTGGGGCGGCGACGTGGACGCGTGGGTCCCGCCGCACGTCGCCGATGCGCTGCGGGAGCGTTTCGACCAGGCCAACCGATACCCCGTCCGGCGGGAGCCGGACCCGGTCCCGCACGGTCGCGGGCAATCGGACTGAGGGAGGGTTCGTGGACGTTCTGGAGTTGATCGACAAGCTGGACGACCTCATCCACAACGCGAGGGCCGTCCCGCTCACCGATCAGGTGCGCATCGACCGCGAGGCGATCTACGACCTGCTCGACGAGATGCGCTCGACGATCCCGGAGGAGGTCAAGCAGGCCCGCTGGATCGTCAAGGAGCGCCAGGAGATGCTGGCCGAGGCCAAGCGCGAGGCCGACCGTATCGTCAGCGAGGCCCGCGAGCACGCCGCCCGCGAGGTGTCGCAGCAGGAGATCGTCCGCAAGGCCGAACGGGAGGCCGAGAGCATCCTCGAGGCCGCGCGCCTGCGCGAGCGCGAGGTGCGCCTGGGGGCGGAGGACTACGCCGACGAGGTGCTCGGGACGCTCGAGGTCAACCTCGGGAAGTTCCTCGCGGCCGTGCAGCGCGGACGTGAGCGCCTGCAGGGCAAGGCCCAGATGGAGGCCGACGACGAGGGCGTGCCGATGGAGCAGATCCCGGGCTAACCTGGAGGGCATGAGCCCGTCCGCGGAGGACCTGCCGGTCCTCGAGAGCCTGCCCCTGCGCCCCCTCGACGTCCCGGAGGGGGGCGCGGCCCGCATCGACGTGCGGGTGCCCGTCGCGGACCTGGTCCTCGGGGGCCAGAGCTACACCTGCGTCCCGCCGGCCCCGGCGATGCGCGTGGACGCCAGCCGCGCGATCGGCGGCGGGTGGTACTTCCGGCTGCGCGGCGCCTGCGACCTGCACGGGCCGTGCTGGCGGTGCCTGTCGGACGCCACCGTGCCCCTGGTGCTGGACGCCGCCGAGATCGACGACCCCGGCTCGGACGACCCGCAGATGCGCTCGCTGTACCTGCGCAACGCGGTGCTGCACGTGGCCGAGTGGGCCCGCGACGCGGCGGCCGAGGCGATCCCGCCCACCATCCTGTGCCGGGAGGACTGCGCCGGCCTGTGCCCGCAGTGCGGCACCGACCTCAACGCCGGCGCGTGCGCGTGCGGCCCCCCGCCGCCCGACAACCGGTGGGCGGGGCTCGCCGAGCTGGCCGAGCGCCTGCGGGCCCAGGAGGAGTAGGCCGGCCGGCGCCGCCGGGCCGCCCCCGCCGGCGCCGGGCGCTTGCCGCTCCACCGGGCGCCCGCTACCCTTCTCCGCCGATCCGATCTCGAGGAGCCCCATGGCCGTCCCCAAGCGAAAGACCTCCCGCCAGCGTCGCGACACCCGTCGCGCGACGCACGCGATCGAGGCACCTCGCGTGGGCCGCTGCGCGCACTGCGGGGCCCCCGTGCGCCCGCACCGTGTCTGCGGGGTGTGCGGCTACTACCGCGGCCGCGCCGTGGTCGAGATCACGGAGTAGCCGGACCACCTCCGCCGGGGCGTCCCGCCCGGTGACCCCGAGCTCCACGCGCCGCCCGTGAGCGAGGCATCCGTCGTCGTCGCCGTCGACGTGATGGGCGGCGACCACGCCCCCCACGCGACGGTCCTGGGCGCGCTGCAGGCCGCCGGCCCCGACGTCGAGGTGCTTCTGGTGGGCGACGAGGCGGTGGTCGCGCCGCTCCTGGCCGCCGCCGACGTGCCCGGCCGCGCCCACGCGCGCGTGCTGCACGCCCCCGACAAGGTGCACTCCCACGAGGACGGCGCCCGGGCCGTACGCGCCAAGCCGGACAGCTCCGTGGTGCGCGCCTGCCGCGAGGTGCGCGAGGGCCGGGCCCACGCCGCCGTCTCGCTCGGGCACACGGGCGCGATGATGGCGGCCGCGACGCTGCACATCCGGCGCATCCCCGGCGTCATCCGCCCGGGCATCGCGGTGGTGCTGCCCAGCCGCCGGGGGTTCCTGGTGCTGGTGGACGCGGGCGCCAACGCCGACGCGCGGCCGGAGCACCTGCTCCAGTTCGCGCTCATGGGGCGCCTGTTCGCGCAGGCGGTGCTCGGCATCCCCGAGCCCCGCATCGGCCTGCTGTCGATCGGCGAGGAGGAGGAGCGCGGCAGCGAGCTGGTGCAGGCCGCGCACGCCCTGCTGCGCGGCACCCCCGGCTTCGCCGGCAACGTGGAGGGGCGCGACATCCCCCGGGGCACGGTCGACGTGGTGGTCACCGACGGGTTCACGGGCAACGTCGCCCTGAAGCTCTACGAGGCGTCCGGGGAGTTCCTGCTGTCCGAGCTGCGCGCCGCCGCCACCTCGAGCCTGCCGGCGAAGATCGGCGGCCTGCTGCTGCGACCGGCGGTTCGCCGCATGCGGCACCGCATCGACCCGGACCTGTACGGCGGGGCGGTGCTGATGGGCGTCAACGGCCTTGCGATCATCGGCCACGGCAGCAGCAACGAGGAGGCGGTCGCGAACGCCGTACGCGCCGCCGCCCGGGCCGCCCGCGAGCGGGTGGTCGACCGGGTGGCCGAGGCCATCGCGCACCCGGGGCAGCCCGCGCCCGCGTAGGATGCCCCGGACCGCGCCCGGGTACCGCCCGGACACGGTGGTACGTTCCGCGCCGCGGGGCGGCCCGCCCCCGGACACGACGAGAAAGGGAGAGCCTTGGACCGAGAGAAGGTCGTCGAGGAGGTCCGCTCCATCCTGGTGGAGCAGCTTGGCGTCGACCCGTCCGAGGTGACGGAGCAGGCCTCCTTCCAGGAGGACCTCAACGCGGACTCGCTGGACCTGGTCGAGCTCATCATGGAGATGGAGGACCGGTTCAAGGTGAAGATCCCCGACGAGGAGGCCGAGAAGATCGTCACGGTCGGCAACGCCGTCGACTTCGTGATGGCCCACCAGTCGTAGGCGGGCCCCCCTGACCGGGGACCCGTCGCCGCCGGCGCTGGCGGGCCTGCTCGACCGCCTCGCGCCGGACCGCCGCCGCCAGGTCCTGACCCACCGCTCCTGGGCGCGCTCCCGCGGCCGCTCCTACGAGCGGCTGGAGCTGCTCGGCGACTCCGTGCTGATGGTGGTGGTCACGGACGAGCTGATGCGGCGCCACCCGGACGCGCCGGAGGGGGACCTGGCGTGGATGCGCCAGCGTGTGGTCGACCGGGCCGCCTGCGCGGCCGTCGCGCGTCGCACGGGGCTCCCGGAGCGGCTCCTCGCGGCCGCGCCCGCCGGCACCGACGGGGTGGACGAGATCGCGCGCAACGCCGGGGTGCAGGCCGCGCTGACCGAGGCGGTGATCGGAGCCGCCTGGCTCGACCTGCCGCGCGCCGAGGTGGAGGACGCCGTGCGGGCCGCCTTCGCCCCCGAGCTCGACGGAGCGGTGCCGGGCGCCCGCGACGCCAAGACGACCCTGCAGGAGACCGTGCAGCGCGACGGCCGCCGGGTGGTGTACGAGCTGGTGCGCACCCGCGGCCCCGCGCACGCCCGCGTCTTCCGCACGCGGGTGTCCCTCGACGGCCGCCCGCTGGCGGAGGGCGAGGGGCCGAGCCGCCGCGCCTCCGAGCAGCAGGCGGCGCGCAGCGCGCTCGACGTCCTGGCTCACCGTCAGACTCCGGAGGTCGCTCCACAGCGGGAGGGCTGATGCTGCGCCGCATCGAGGTCCGCGGGTTCAAGTCCTTCGCGGGCGCCACCACGCTCGAGCTCGGCCCCGGGGTCAACGTCATCGTCGGCCCCAACGGCTCGGGCAAGAGCAACCTCGCCGAGGCCATCGTCTGGGCGATGGGCGAGCAGCGCGCCTCGCGCCTGCGCGCCGCGGGGATGGGCGAGGTGGTGTTCTCCGGCGGCGCCGGGCGGCCGCCCGCGGGACTCGCCGAGGTCCGCATCACGCTCACCGACGGGGACGCCGCCCCCGGGGAGCCCGCCGAGCTGGAGGTCCACCGCCGCGTCACGCGCGCGGGCGACGCCGCCTACCGCCTGGACGGCACCGGGTGCCGCCTGCTGGACCTCCAGGAGGCCCTCGCCCGCCGCGGGCTCGGGCCGGACGCGCTGGCGGTGATCCGCCAGGGGCAGGTGGAGGCGGTGTGCACGGCGCGTCCCGCCGAGCTGCGCGCGATCCTGGAGGAGGCGGCGGGGGTGGCGCTCTCGCGCCGGCGCCGGCGCCGCTCGGAGTCGCGGCTCGCCCGGGTCGGTGAGCGCCTCGACCGCGCGCGCGACCTGGCCGGCGAGCTCGGCGCCCGGCGGGCCGCCCTGGAGCGGCAGGCGCGCGCGGCGGAGCGCGCGGCGGAGCTGGAGGCCCGCATCGCGCAGGAGCAGCGCGTGGCGCATGCGGCCGCCGCCCACGCCGCCGCCCGCGCCCTCACGGATTCGGCGGAGCGTCGCGACGAGGCCGCCGAGGAGGCGGCCGCCCGCGCCCGCGCCGCCCAGGCCGCCGCCGTCGCCGCCGAGCAGGCGGGCAGCCGCATCGGGCGCCTCCGCGCCGAGCGCGCCTCCGCCGACGAGCTGCGGCAGGCGCTGCGTGCCGCGGCGGACCGGGTGGGCGACCGGCACGAGGTGGCCGGGGAGCGCATCGCCGAGGCGCGCGCCCGCGCCACCCGGCGTCGCGAGCGTGCGGACCGGGCGCGGCGCGAGCGCGAGGAGCTCACCCGGGCGCTCGCCGAGGCGCGCGCGCGGGCGGGCCAGGCCGAGCACGCGCTGGCCGGTCTCACCGCCGAGCTCGACGCCGACCGGGCCGCGCACGCGGCGCACGAGCAGGAGGCCCGCACGCGGCGCGGCCAGGCCGACGCGGACGCCCAGGCCGCGCGTGACGCCGCTGCCGCCGCCCGCCGGGCGCAGGAGCGCGTCGAGGGGGCGCGGCGGGCCCGCGACGCGGCCCGGCAGGCACGGCAGGCGATCTCCGCGGAGGAGGACCTCCAGGGCCTCGGACGACGCGCGCGGCGGGCGGAGGTCTCGGCCGAGCGGGCCCGGCGCGCGGAGGCGCGCCGGGACGCGGCGGAGGCCGCCCGGCGCGATGCGGTCGCGCAGCGCGCGGCCGCCGCCGAACGGCGCCGCGAGGCCGACGCGGAGGCGGCCCGGCTGGCGCCCGGGCGCGGCGACCCCGCCGGTCTGGCCGACGCCGTCCGCGCCGTGGCCGGCATGGAGCAGGCCGTCGGCGCGGCGCTGGGCGTGGTGGCCGACGCCGTGCTGGCCGCGGACGTCCCCGCGGCCCTCGCCGCGCTTGCCGGGGGCGCCCCCGCGGCACTGGTGCCGGCGCCCGATCGCCCGTCGCCGCCCGCGCCCCCCGGAGGCCGTCCCGTCTGGGAGATGGTCGAGGCGTGCCCGGACGCGCTGCGCCCGCACCTGCGCCGGCTGCTCGCCGACGTGTGGGTGGTCGACGACCTCGCGCGGGTGCCGCCCGGCTCCACGGGTACCGCGGTCACGCCCACCGGCGACGTGCTGCGTCCGGAGACCGGGCTGGTCGTGCGCGCCGGCGCGCGGTGGGCACGTGCGGCGCTCCATGCCCGGGCCCGCGAGCGGGCCGAGGAGGCGGCCGGCGCCCTCGGTCGGGCCGAGGCGGCGGTGGCCGCCGCCGAGCGCGGCGAGCGGTCCGCCGCCCGCCGGCTGCGGGCGGCGCAGCAGTGCGCGCAGCGCGCGGCCCGCGCGCACGCCGAGGAGTCGGCGCGCCTCGACGCCCGAGCCCGGGCGCGGGCGGACGCCGACGCGCGGCTGGCGGCAGCCGAGGACGAGCTCGGCCGCGCCGAGGCCGAGACGGCGCCGGCGCGGGCCGCCTGCGACGAGCGGACCCGGCACGCCGAGGCCGCCGAGGCCGCGGCCGGGGAGGCCCGCGCCGCGCTCGAGGCGGCCGCCGGACGCCTGCGGGAGCGCGAGGCCCACTGGCAGCGGGCGCGCGGGGAGCACGCCGCCGCGTCGGTCGCGCTGGCGGAGCTCGCCGAGCGCGACCGCGTCCTCGCGGCGGGTGCCCGGCCCCCGGCCCCCGTCGACACCACCGCCGCCGAGGCCGCGGCGCGGGCGCTCGGCGAGGTCGCCGAGGCCCTGGCGGCCCGGGCCGCGGCCGCCGAGCAGGCGGTGCACGCGGTCGCCGAGCCGCTGCGCGCGGCCCAGGCC
>DATMJR010000329.1:0-10841 GCA_035553775.1 Miltoncostaeaceae bacterium
CCCGCGGCACCGAGAGCGGCCCCGCGCCGCCCACTCCTCCAGCAGCCGGTCCTGCAGCTCGAGCATCTCCCCCGCGTCGGTCTCGTGGTCGTGGCCCAGCAGGTGCAGCAGGCCGTGCACCGCGAGCGTCTCCAGGGGCAGGTCGGCCGCCTCCGGGCAGATGATCACGTCGCCGAGCTCCGGGGGCGGGCCCTCCGCGGGCCATTCGCCGTCGAGGACCTCCGGCCCGTCGACGGGGAAGGCGAGCACGTCGGTGGGCTCGGCCTTCCCCCGGTGCTCGCCGTTGACCCGGGCCATCTCGTCGGGCCCGACCACCATCAGCCCCACCGACGCCCGCGCCACGCCGAGTCGCCCGCAGGTCCAGCGCACCACCTCGGCGAGCGGCGCCCCCACCTCGGGCGGGGCCTCCAGGGTGACGTCGATCACGCGGGCTGGGCCCGGTCGGCCACGGCGTACGCATCCACGATGCGCTGCACCAGCCGGTGCCGCACCACGTCGCGCCGGTCGAGCTGCTGGAAGGAGATGTCGGGCACCCCCTCCAGCACCTCGCGCACCGCCACCAGGCCCGAGCGGCGCTCGCGCGGCAGGTCCACCTGGGTCACGTCGCCGGTGACGACCATCCGCGACCCGAAGCCGAGCCGGGTCAGGAACATGCGCATCTGCTCGGCCGTGGTGTTCTGCGCCTCGTCGAGGATGATGAAGCTGTCGTTGAGCGTGCGGCCGCGCATGAAGGCGAGCGGCGCGATCTCGATCTGCCCGCGACCCAGCAGCGACTCCACCCGCTCGGCGTCCATCATGTCGTGCAGGGCGTCGAACAGCGGGCGCAGGTAGGGGTCGACCTTGGCGGCGAGGTCGCCGGGCAGGAAGCCCAGGCGCTCGCCGGCCTCCACCGCCGGGCGGGTGAGGATGATGCGCCCCACCTCGCGCCGGCTGAGGGCCGCGGTGGCGAGGGCGACGGCCAGGTAGGTCTTGCCCGTGCCCGCCGGGCCGATGCCAAAGGTGATCGTGTGCGCGCGGATCGCGTCGACGTAGCGCTTCTGCCCCGCGGTGCGCGGCGTGACCACCCGGTTGCGGTGGCGCCAGACGACGTCGTCGAGCATCGCCGAGACCGGCTGGCGCGTCTCCACCGCGCTCGCCAGCGCCTCGACGGCGCCGGGGCCGAGTTCCCGGCCCGCGTCCACGATCGCGGTCATCTCGCCGATGACGCCCGCCGCGGCGTCGACGCGGTCCTGCTCGCCCTCCAGCGTCACCCGGTTGCCGCGCAGGGTGATGGACAGGTCCAGCCGCTCCTCCAGCTCGCGGAGGACGCGGTCCTGCTCGCCCGCCAGCTCGACGGCGACCGTGTCGGCGACCTCGATGACCCGCTGCACTCCGCCTCCTACATCGTGTCCGACAACAGCCTGCCGCCCAGCACGTGCCAGTGCAGGTGGAACACGGCCTGACGGCTGTCCGGGCCGTGGTTGGTCGCCACCCGGTACCCGGACTGCTCGAGGCCCGCGCGCCGGGCCGTCTCGGCGATGAACAGCGGCATCGCCGCCCGCTCCGCGTCGTCGAGGCCCTCGGCGGTGGCGATGGAGGTGACGTGGCGCACGGGGATCACCAGCAGGTGCACCGGCGCCTTCGGGTTGATGTCACGGAAGGCCACGAAGCGGTCGTCGCGGTGGACGACGTCCGCCGGGCCCGTGCCGCCGGCGATGGCGCAGAAGATGCAGCTGCTCATGGCTCCCCTCCGTCGTGGGTGGCCCCCGCGTCGGGGGCGCCGTCCAGGTGGCCGGCCGCGGCCAGGGCCAGGGTCACCGCGACCAGACCGGCGGTCTCGGCGCGCAGCGTCGCCGCCCCGAGCGTGCACACCGCGACGCCCGCCGCCCGTGCGGCCGCCACCTCGTGGCCCGACCAGCCGGCGTCGGGACCCACGAGCAGCGTCAGCTGCGCGGCCGCGTCGGGCCGGCCGGCCAGGTGCGCACCGAGCGGCCGGTCGCCGCGGCCGTCGAGCATGACCCGCTCCCCCGGCCCGGCCAGCGCCGCCGCCGCGGGCACCAGCCCCTCCACCGCCGGCAGGTGGGACTGACCCGACTGGCGGGCCGCCGCCTGCGCGACACGCACCAGCCGCTCGCGCCGTCGGCGCCAGGCGTCCGGGTCGGGGACCCGGCGGGTGCGCTCGGTCGTCAGCAGGACGATCCGCGGGACCCCCAGCTCCGCGCACTTCTCGACCAGGGTGTCCAGCCGGCCCCACTCGGCGAGGCCCTGGGCGAGCACGACGGGCGCGGGGGGCGGCCCCGGTCGCGGTCCGTCGGCGAGCCGTACGCGGGCCTCGGCGCCGGTGTCCACCACCACCGCGGGCCACACCCGCCCGTCGGCGTCGATCATCTCCACCGGATCCCCCGCGCGGCGGCGCACCACACGCGACAGGTGATGGGCGTCCGCGGGGGCGAGCATCACGGTGGCGCCGGGCGCCGGGGGGGCGGTCAGCAGGTAGCGGAAGGTGTGGCGCACCGGCGGTCTACGCGGCCACCAGGAGCGCCGACCACTCGGCGGTGTCGCGGCGGCTCCGCAGCCGCAGGCCCAGGCGCTCCCACCGGGCCAGCACCTCGCCCGCCTCCTGCGGCCGCAGCCCGCTCAGCACCGCGAACCGCGGCGGCGCGGGGGCGAGCACGTCGGCGAGGCGCACCAGCACGTCGGCGGTGATGTTGGCCACCAGTGCCGGGGCCGGCCGCAGCGGGTCGCGCCCGATCTCGCGGCGCGCGACGGACAGGGCCACCCCGTTGGCCCGCGCGTTGGCGAGCGTCGCCTCCACGGCGAGCGGGTCGAGGTCGCAGGCCCAGACGGGGTCGAAGCCCAGCCGCCGGGCGGCGATGGCGAGCACGCCGGAACCGCAGCCGACGTCGGCGAGCGGCTGCGGGGGCACCTCCAGCAGCAGCTCCAGGCAGCCCCGGGTGGTGTCGTGCTGGCCCGTCCCGAAGGCCATGCCCGGATCGACCACCACGTCGAGCCGGCCCGGCACCGGCTCCTCCCACGGGGGGCGCACGCGCAGCCGCCCGCCCACGTCGATGGGCCGGTGGAAGGCGCGCATCGCGTCCCGCCACGCGCCGTCCTCGGCATCCACCCGCACGGGCATCCCCGGGGCGACGTCGGCCAGCAGCGCGGCGGCACGGCCGGTGCGGTGCGCGGGGACCCAGAAGGTGAGCGTCACGCCCTCCGCATCCTCCTCCTGGCGGCACCCGGTGCCCAGGGCCGCCACGGCGGCGACCACGAGGTCCTCGGCCGCCTGCGGCGGAACCGTCACGCGCAGCCGCGCGAGCGGGGCGTCAGCGGAATGCGTGCTTGAGGCGCCCGAAGAAACCCTCGTCCTCGCGATAGCTCTTGTCGTCGAGCGTCTCGGCGAGGCGCTGCACGGCCTTGCGTCCCTCGTCGTTCTGCACCTTGGGCACGCGGACGTCGACCACGACGCGCTGGTCCCCCCGGCCGCGCCCCTGGATTGCCGGGAACCCCTTGCCGCGCAGGATCACCTGGTCGCCCGACTGCGTGCCCGGCCGGATCTCCACGTGCGCCTCGCCGTCGACCGTGGGCACGCTGAGCGTGCCGCCGATCATGGCGTCGGTGACCGGCACCGCCACCCGCGTGACCACGTCCATGCCATCGCGCCGGAACCGCTCGTCCGGCTGCACCTCCACCGCGACGTAGAGGTCACCGGGCGGAGCGCCGCGCTCGCCGGCGTGGCCGCGGCCCACCAGGCGCACCTGCTGCCCCGGCGCGATGCCGGCCGGGATCTGCACGGTGAGCCGGCGCGTCTCGGCGACCCTTCCCGCGCCCCCGCAGGTGCCGCATGGCTCGGAGGGCACCTCGCCGGCGCCCCCGCAGCTGGAGCAGACCTGCGTGCGGATGAACTGGCCCAGCGGGCCGCGCACGATCTGCCGCAGCTGGCCCTGCCCGGCGCAGGTGGCGCAGCGCTCCATGCGCGCGCCCTCGGCCTGGCCGCTGCCCTGGCAGGTGCCGCAGGCCACCACCGCGTCGAACTCCACCTCGCGCTCGACGCCCTGGGCGGACTCGACGAAGCTGATCGCCACCGCCACCGCGGCGTCCTGGCCGTGTGCGGTGCGCCGGCCGCGCCCGAAGACGTCGCCGCCGAAGAACGCGTCGAACAGGTCCTGGAAGGTGCCGAAGTCGGCGAAGTCGGACGCCGCCCGGCCCCGCAGGCCCTCGTGCCCGTAGGCGTCGTAGAGCTCGCGCGACTCGGCGTTCGACAGGACCTCGTAGGCCTCGGCGGCCTCCTTGAACTGCGCCTCCGCCCCGGGCTCCGGATTGACGTCGGGGTGCAGCTCGCGGGCCTTGCGCCGGAAGGCCTTCTTGATCTGATCCTCGGTCGCGCCCCGCGCGAGCCCGAGGATCTCGTAGTAGTCGCGCTTGGTCGTCGCCATCGGTGTCCGAGAGTAGCAATGGTCCGCCGCCCGGGCTCAGCCCCGGCATCGGCGGGGCGGCGGGCGGACTACAGGGCGCTACTCGTCGTCGTCCTCGCCCTCCTCGTCCTCCTCCCCGTCCGGGTGGACGACCATCTTGGCCTGGTAGTGCGAGATCAGCCGGTGGGCTCCCTCGAGGGTCGTCTCGTTGCGCAGCAGGCGCGAGAGCCCGCGCACGTCGGCGGCCGCCAGCTCCTCCACGCCGGCCTCCTCCACCCAGAAGGGTGCGGCGTCGATGTCCTGGCGCAGCAGCTCCACCGCCTGGTGCCCGCAGTCGAGCGTGTACACGGCGATGCCGTACTGGGTCCCGGCGGGGACGTCCGTGCCCTCGGGGCGCCAGGGGAGGAGCGGCTCGGACTGGATGCCGTCGGGCTCGATGACCTCGGCCACGAGGTCGTGGTCGCGCCAGGCCAGGTCGATCGGCACGCGCAGGTCGAACAGCAGCGACTCGGCGTCGTCGACGCGCTCGGCCGCGCTGGCCACGACGGCGGCCAGCCAGTGGGCGCCGGTGAACGACAGCCCGGTGAACAGGTCGGCCTCGTCGAGCAGGGGCATCAGCTGCGCCTCGGGCAGCACGGAGATGCCGACGGCGTACTCCTCGGGTCCCACCGCGCCCGCCTCGACCTTGGCGAGCACGCGCACGGCCGCGCTGGTCTCGCCGCGCAGGGGCCGGCGCCAGACCTCGAGGATCTCGTAGCGGTCGTCTATTGGTAGACCCCTTCCAGGTAACGCGACAGGGCGCCGGCGGCCTCCCTGACGGTGGTGACGGCCAGGCGGTAGTCCATCCGCGTCGGCCCGAACACGGAGACCGTGCCGAGGTTGCGGCGGGCGACACCGTAGTTGGCGGCGACGACGGCGAGCCCGCGCAGCTCGGGCGCCGGGATCTCCTGCCCGATGCGCAGGTACACCTCGTGCCGGGCGAGCGCGCCCCGCAGCAGCGCCAGGATCGCGTAGCGCTCCTCGAGCTGAGCCATCAGCACGTCGATCGCGGCCAGGTCGCGGCGCATCTCGGTGAGCACGCGCGCGCGGCCGCCGATGTAGAGCGCCTCGGCCGGCGCGGTGCCGATCTCGGTGAGGGCGGGGGCGAGCGTCTCGATGAACGCCCGCTCGACGGGCCGCAGCGACGGATCCTGCAGGCGCGACTCCAGCAGGCGGCTGCCCGCCCCCACGCCCGTCACGCGCTCGTTGAGGAAGGCCCGCGCCCAGTCGGCGAGCCCCGGGTCCACCGGGCGGTCGAAGGCGAGGACGCGCTTGTTCACCTCGCCCGTGGAGGTGATCACGACCACCATCACCAGCTGCGGCTGCAGCAGCAGCACCTCGACGTGGCGGATCGTCGCGGTCTGCACCGCCGGGGCGGTCACCACCCCGAGCAGGTTGGTGACCTGGCTGACCACGTCCGCCAGGCGCTGCAGGGCCGCGTCCACCTCGCGCCGCATCTCGCCCGTGTCGAGGGCGGCGGCGATCGCCGAGGACGCCGGCACCACCTCGGTGCCGCCACGGGGCAGCAGGCGGTCGACGTAGTAGCGGTACCCGCGGTCGGTGGGCACGCGCCCCGCCGACGTGTGCGGCTGGCGCAGGTAGCCGAGCTCCTCCAGGCGGGCGAGCTCGTAGCGCACCGTCGAGGGCGCGTAGTCGATGCCCGGGCTGCCGGCGATGTGCCGGCTTCCGACCGGCGCGCCGGTGGCGACGAACTGCTCCACCACCGCGCGCAGGACGTTCTCCTGCCGCGGGCGGAGCTCCGGTTCGGCGCCGACGGCCGGCTCGGCGGCGCCGGCGCGGTCGGCGGGGGGCGTCACGTCGCTCATGCGTACTCCATGACCTCGCCGAGGATCGCGTTCTGCAGCATGCGGCCGCGGCGGCTGAGCGTCAGGTGGTCGCCGTCGCGGCGGGCGAGCCCGCCCGCGATCAGCCGCTCCAGGGCCTCCGGCCGGTCGGCGGGCCCCGCCCAGGCCATGTCGAGCCCCTCGGCCAGCCGCAGCCCGAGCATCCACCGCTCCCTGCGGCGCGTGTCGGGGTCGAGCTCCTCGACGCCGCGGGCGGGCGGGTCCCCGGCGGCGAGGGCGGCGACGTACTGGGCGACCCCCGGGGCGTTGCGCCAGCGCCGGCCACCGACCGTGCTCACGGCGCCCACGCCGACGCCCAGGTAGTCCGCAGCTCCCCAGTACGCCAGGCTGTGGCGGCACTCGTGACCCGGGCGGGCGAAGTTGGCCGTCTCGTACCAGCGGTACCCGGCCTGCTCCAGGGCGGCGACCACGCGCTCGTACGCGTCCGCCGACCAGTCCTCGTCGGGCACCTCGGCGCCCATCCGGGCCAGGGCGGTGTCCGGCTTGATCTCGAGCTCGTACCAGGACACGTGGTCCACGCCGAGGGCCTCCAGCTCGGCGATGTCGGCCTCCAGCTGGGCCCGGGTCTGCCCGGGTACGCCGAAGAGCAGATCCATGCTGAGCGAGGCGAAACCGGCACGGCGGGCGCAGCGCACCGCGGCGCGCACCTGCTCCGGGGTGGCGCCGCGGTCGAGCGCGCGCAGCAGCGCGGGCTGGAACGACTGAGCGCCGAGCGAGAGGCGGGTCACGCCCGCGGCGCGCAGGTCGGCGAGCTGGCGCCCGTCGACGGTCTCCGGGTTCGCCTCGATGGTGATCTCGGCGTCCGGTGCGCAGCGGTGGGCGACCCCGTCGAGCAGGCGCGCGATCCGCCGCGGCCGCATCAGGGTGGGGGTGCCACCGCCCAGGTACACCGTGTCGAGCACCCCGAGGCGGTGCTCTTCGTGCCCGAGCTCCGCCCCGAGCGCCTCCAGGTAGGCGTCGCGCCGGTGCAGGGCGCCGGTCTCCACCACGAACGCGCAGTAGCCGCAGCGCGCGCGGCAGAACGGCAGGTGGACGTACAGATGCCGCACCGGCGCGGGCCGCGCGGGCGACCCCTCCCCGGCGCCGGCGTCGCGGGGGCGCGACGGTCGGTGGAGGTCCGGGCCGCCGGTCGGTGCGGCGACCGGGGGGGTCATCTCCCCTTCCCGTCCCCGTTGCCGTTGCCGATGGTGAGCACCGAGAGGAACGCCTCCTGGGGCACCTCGATGCGCCCCACCTGCTTCATGCGCTTCTTGCCCTCCTTCTGGCGCTCGAGCAGCTTGCGCTTGCGGCTGATGTCACCGCCGTAGCACTTGGCGAGCACGTCCTTGCGGCGCGCCTTGACGGTCTCGCGCGCCACCACCCGGCCGCCGACCGCCGCCTGGATCGGCACCTCGAACATCTGCCGGGGGATGGTCTTCTGCAGGCGCTCCACCAGCGCCTTGCCGCGCGGGTAGGCGAGGTCCTTGTGCACGATCATCGACAGCGCGTCCACCGGGTCGCCCGCCAGCAGCACGTCGAGCTTGACCAGCGGACTCTCGCGGTAGCCGGCGAGCTCGTAGTCGAGCGACGCGTAGCCGCGGGTGCGGCTCTTGAGCTGGTCGTAGAAGTCCATGACGATCTCGGCCAGCGGCAGGTCGTAGACGATCTGCTGGCGCTGCTCGATGGGCTCCATCGTGACGAACTTGCCGCGGCGCTCCTGGCACAGCTCCATGACGGCGCCGATGTGGTCGTTGGGCACCAGCACCGTGCAGCGCACGTACGGCTCGTGGACCGCCTCGACGTTGTTGGGGGGCGGCAGCTCCGCGGGGGAGCGCACCACCACCTCGCGGCCGGCCGTGTCGGTGACCAGGTACTCCACGTTGGGGGTCGTCGCGAGCAGCTCCAGGTCGTACTCGCGCTCGAGGCGCTCGCGCACGATGTCCATGTGCAGCAGGCCCAGGAAGCCGCAGCGGAAGCCGAAACCGAGCGCCTGGCTGGTCTCCGGCTCCCACACCAGCGACGCGTCGTTGAGCGACAGCTTCTCGAGGGCGTCGCGCAGGTCCGGGTAGTCGTCGGAGTCCACGGGGAAGAGCCCGCAGAACACCATCGGCTTGACCTCGCGATATCCGGGCAGGGCCTCGGCGGCGCGCCGCGTGGCCGGTGTGAGCGTGTCCCCCACGCGCAGGTCGCCGACCGACTTCAGGCCGGTGACGATGTAGCCGGTCTCGCCCGCCTCGAGCGCGCCCACGGGGACCATCGCCGGGCTCATCACGCCGATCTGGTCGGCGGTGATGGCGAGGCCGCTCTGCATGGCCACCAGCTTGTCGCCCGCCGTGAGCCGGCCGTCGACCACCCGCACGAACGCGACCACGCCGCGGTACTGGTCGTACACCGAGTCGAAGATCAGCGCCCGGGCCGGGGCGGCCGGCTCACCGCGGGGCGGCGGCACGCGGGCGACGATCGCCTCCAGGACCTCGGGGATGCCCATGCCCGTCTTGGCCGAGATGCGCAGCACGCCGTCCGGGTCCTCGCCGATGAGGTCGGCGACCGCTCGCCCGTGCAGCTCGGGATCGGCCTGGGGCAGGTCGATCTTGTTGAGGACCGGGATGATCTCCAGGTCCGACTCGATCGCCAGGTAGGTGTTGGCGAGTGTCTGGGCCTCGATGCCCTGCGAGGCATCGACCACCAGCAGGGCCCCCTCGCAGGCGGCCAGGCTGCGCGAGACCTCGTAGCTGAAGTCCACGTGCCCGGGCGTGTCGATGAGGTTCAGCTGGTAGGTGCGCCCGTCGCGGGCGGTGTACGCGACGCGCACCGCCTGCGCCTTGATCGTGATCCCCCGCTCGCGCTCCAGCTCCATGGAGTCGAGGATCTGGTCGCGCATCTCCCGCTCGCTGACCGCACCGGTGAGCTGGAGGATGCGGTCCGCCAGCGTCGACTTGCCGTGGTCGATGTGGGCGATGATGCAGAAGTTACGGATGAGCGACTGATCCACCGGCTCATCGTAGCGGTCGCACCACGCGGGCCAGCTGCCGAAGCTCCGGCTGCTCCAGGGCCTGGGCGGCCGCCAGGTAGGCCACCGCGCCCGCCGCCATGGCGGCCGTGACGGCCACGATCTGGGCGACGAGGCCCCGTCCGAGGGCGCCGTCCAGGATCGTCCAGGTGCACCAGGACAGCAGCGCCAGGACGGCCGCCCCCGCCGCCGACCGGGCGAAGCCGTCCACCAGCCCGCGCGTCTCGAGGCCGCCGATCTCGCGGCGCAGCATGACCAGGAGCATCACGAAGGTGACCGCGCTCACGATCGAGGTCGCCAGCGGGATGCCCGCGACCCCGAGCGGACGGTAGAGCAGGGCGTCGAGCACCAGGTTCAGGACGAGCCCGACCGCCGCGACCTTGGTGGGCAGCCAGGGCTGCTGCAGCGAGAAGAAGGCGCGGATCACCAGGAGGCTGGCGCCGTTGAAGACCAGCCCGACCGTGAACGCCAGCAGTGCGGAGGAGGTCAGGTCGGTCGACCCGGCGTCGAACTCGCCGCGCTCGAACACCAGGCGGGTCACCGGCTCCGCGAGGACCATCAGGAACGCCGACGCGGGCAGCAGCATGAAGAAGATCTGGCGCACGCCGCCGGCCACGGCGTCCGAGACGCCCCGCATGTCCTCACGCGCGACCATCCGGGCGATCGCCGGGAAGAGCACCGTCGAGATCGCCACGCTGAACACGCCCTGCGGGAGGATGTACAGGCGGAACGCCGCGTCCACCGCGCGCACCGCCTGCTCGCTGACGAGGCTCGCGAACACGTTGTCCACGGCCGCGTTCACGTTGATCAGGCCCAGGCCGAGGGTCACCGGCAGCATCAGCACCAGCACGCGCCGCACCTCGGGCACGCCCCGGCCGAGCCCGAAGCCCAGCCGCCCCGACCCCCGCAGGGCGGCCATCAGGAACAGCAGTTGCCCGAGCGTCCCCACCAGGATCCCGGCCGCGTAGACGTCGACGCGGTGGGCGTCCCCGACGAACGGCGCCACGCCGATCAGCGCCGCGATGATGATCGCGTTCCACAGGATGGGCACGAACCCGGTGGCCCCGAAGCGCCCGTTGGCCTGGAGCACCGCCGCCACGAGTCCCGTCAGCGCCAGCAGCGGCACGATCGGGAACATGATCTGCGCCAGGCGCACCGTCTCGGCCTGCAGGTCGGGACTCAGGCCGGCGGCGAACAGCGGCATGATCCACGGCGCGAGCGCGATCACCAGCAGCGTCAGCCCGCCGAGCCCAAGCGTGATCAGGCCCACCATGGCCCCCAGCAGCCGCTGCGCCTCGCGCGGACGGCCCCGCTCGATCAGCGAGGTGTAAACGGGGATCAGCGCGGCCGACAGCGCCGAGTCGGCCACCAGGCTGCGCAGGATGTTCGGGACGTTGAACGCGATCACGAACGCGTTGATCTCGCCGCGCGTCCCGAACAGCGCCGCGGCGATGATCTCGCGGGCCAGGCCGGCGACGCGGCTGATGCCCGTCCAGGCCGCGAACACCGCGGTGGAGCGTCCGACACCGCCCCGGGCGCCCCCCGCGCCGCCCC
>DATMJR010000330.1:0-2512 GCA_035553775.1 Miltoncostaeaceae bacterium
ACCCCACTCTGCCCAGGCGGCGGCGCTGGCGGCATTTCGACTCGCCGGCTGGCCCCCCAACGCCCCTCAGCGTCCGGCGCGCGCAAGCCGCGCACCTTCGCAGCCGAGCGGTGGCCCGATGACCGCTCGCCGCATGTTCGCGGGGTGGGCGACCCCCGACCGGGTCAGCGGCCCCATCGCCGAGGAGTACCGCAAGCGGTGCGCCCAGATGCTTGCCAAGACCGGACGCCAGCCCGACCTCGTGACCCTGGTCGACGAGGAGCACGTGCTGGTGATCGGCCGGGATGCCGCGACTGCCGCGGCCTGGTGCGACCG
This sequence comes from Miltoncostaeaceae bacterium, assembly GCA_035553775.1. Taxonomy (GTDB): domain Bacteria; phylum Actinomycetota; class Thermoleophilia; order Miltoncostaeales; family Miltoncostaeaceae; genus DATMJR01. Next base: position 316 of record DATMJR010000330.1, read on the forward strand.
CATCACCCGCTCGCTGTATGCCGTGGGCGCGGTCGACGACCCGGACCGGGCGGCATGAGCGCCTTCATGGCCGACGCCGCCCGCGCCTATGCGGCAGCGGGCTACCACGTGATCCCGCTGCATGGGATTACGAACGGCGCGTGCACCTGCCGCGCCGGCGCGCGCTGCGAGAGCGCCGGAAAGCACCCCCGCTGGAGCGGGTGGCAAGGAGAGGCCGACCGCAACGGCGCCAACCCGGATTTCGTCGGCGGCCTGTTCACCCGGTCCGTGCTCAACCTCGGGCTGCGCGGGCTGGGGCACGGGTGCGCCGTCCTCGACGGCGACACCCCGGATGCCGTCGCCGAGCTCGAGCGCCTGGCCGGCGCCGGCGGCCCGCTCGCCGGGGCTCCGGTGGCCACCACCCGTCGCGGCCTCCATGTCTACGTCGCCACCGCGGTGGCACCGGGCGAGATCAGGCCGGGGCTGGAGTTGAAGTCGGAGAACATCGTGGCGCCGCCGTCGATCAACCCCGACGGGACGGTGCGCGAGTGGTGGCCCGGTCGGAGCATCCTCGACTGCTCGCCCGTCCCTCTGCCGAGTGAGCTGCGCCCGAAGGGCGCCTCACGAATCGATCGGGCCACCGGTGGCGGCCCGCTCCACGAGACGCACGGCCGGCGCAACGACTCGCTGTTCGGACTCGGCTGCGCGATGCGCCGCTGGGGGTGTGCCGAGGAGACGATCCACGCCGCGTTGCGGGCGGAGAACGCGCTGCGCTGCAAGCCGCCCCTGCACGAGGATGAGGTCACGCTCATCGTCCGGTCCCTGAGGCGGTACAAGCCCGCGCGGTGGCAGCGGGGCGACGGAGGGCGGGCATGAGCGCGGCCCGGCCCTACACCACACCCCCCGGGTTCGTCCTCGCCTCCGAGGTGGAGCGCCGGTACGTCCAGTGGCTGCACCGTGGGCGCGTTCCGCTCTCGGAGATCACCGGCCTCGCCGGCGACGGCGGGTTCGGCAAGTCAACCGTGGCGCAGGACCTCGGCGCCCGCACCTCGCGGGGCACCCTGGGCCAGTTGCCGATGGGTCAGACCTCACCGAACCCCGCGGCGTCGTTGTCCTCACCGCCGAGGAGTCGATCGAGTCAGTCGTAAAGCCGCGGTTGGCGGCGATGGGCGCTGACCTCGACCGCTGCGCGCTGCTGGCCGAGGACGTGACGGCTACCACCCGGCCGCTCACGCTGCCCAGCGGGCAGGAGCGCCTCGACGCTGCGGTCCGGGCGGTCGACGCCGCCCTGGTGATCGTCGACACCGGACCCGGCTTCCTCGACGGCGGGCTCAACAGCAACGCCGAGGAGGACATCCGGGCGTTCTTCCGGGCGCTGGCGATGATCGCACGGGAACACGTGTGCGCGGTGATCGTGATCGTGCACCTCAACGAGGACCGCACGCGCTCCGCCCGCGGGCGGGTCATGGGCGGGGCCGCGTGGACCAACGTCCCACGCTCCACCTTGATCCTCGGCACGCCCGACGGCGAGGACCCGCAGGACACCTCAGAACGGGCGCTGGCGGTCCTCAAGGCCAATCTGATCGCCGGCAAGGCGCCGGACACCCTCGGCCTACGGCTCGTCACAAGCACGGACGATTCGTCGGTCGCCGTGGTCGAGTGGACCGGTGGTCGCCCGGACGTCCGTGCGGACGACCTCACGGGCAGCGTTGGCGCCGACGAGCGCGGCGAGCGCGACGACTGTGCCCAGGCCATTGAGGAGCTGCTCGCCGGCGGGCCGAAACCGGCGCGGGAAGTGGAGGCGACGCTTCAAAAGGCCGGCCACGCGGCCCGCACGATCCGCCGGGCCCGGGAGACGCTCGGCATCACGCGCGAGGCAGGGTGCGTCTACCAGGAGGGCTTCCGCGGCAAGTTCCTGTGGCGGCTGCCGGTCACGGATGACCCGGCACCCCCCCTAGGAAATGGTGGCCACCCGTGGGAGCCCGTGGCCACCCGTGGCCCACAGATGGCCAACACACACACAGATGTCCACGGGGGGGCTTCGCGCGCGGGCGCGCGCGAGGGCACCGCTGAGGACGACCCCCTTGAGCGGTGGATCGCGATGCACCGCGAGGACGCCGGGGGTGCCGGATGACCGCCCCGACGTGCTGCCGCTGCCACCGCACCGCCGGCTATGCCATCGCCCACCCGGCTGGGGTGCTGGTCCTGTGCCGCCGGC
>DATMJR010000331.1:0-6260 GCA_035553775.1 Miltoncostaeaceae bacterium
ACCGTCACCCGCGCGGTGGCGTACGCGGCGTTCAGGACCCGGAGGAGCAGCGTCTCCCCCACCCGGGTCCGGACGGCGGCACGCGGGTCCGTGATCGCACGGGTCCCGTTCGCCGGCGCCCCCGAGATCGTGAACACGTCCGGGCGCCAGTCGTGCAGGACGCCCGAGGAGGTGAAGCTGCTGCGGTCGTTGGGGTCGGTGTCGTGCATCAGGGCATGGCCGTTGCTGAGGCGGCGCCAGCGCGAGTCGTGGGCGGTGCAGACCCAGACGGCCTCGCGGTCGTATCGGACCAGGTGGTCGTTGGCGGGGTCGTGTGCGGCGACCCACCCCTCGCCGCGCGCGGGGTCGACGATCAGCGGGCCGAACAGGCCCATCTCGAAATGGAGCGGCGTGTTGCGGTGGCAGTGGTAGAAGTAGAAGCCCGCCTCGGACGCGCGCCACTGGTAGACGTAGTGGTCCTTGACGTCGAAGGAGTGCTTGCCCACGCCGTCGTTCAGGGGGCTGGGCTCGATGCCGTGCCAGTGGACGGTGTGGCTGCCGCCTCCGGTGATCACGTCGGCGTGCACGACCTGCCCCTCGCGCACGCGCAGCAGCGGCGACGGGAACCGCGGCCGAGCGGTGGACGTGGGGTCGGAGATCACCCACATGCGCAGCTTCCGGGACCCGTCGGGCAGCCGGTAGGGCAGCTCCAGGTCCATGGTCGTGATGAGCTCCTGGTGGAACACGACGTCGGGGGGGACGAGGTCGACGGTCCGCCGGGGCTCCCGGGGCGGCTCCACGAACCGCTCGAAGTGCCGGTGCTCGGGCGATTCGAGCGCTATCCGGTGCCGGCGGATCACGGGGATGGCCACGGTCACCTCACCTCCTCGTGCGCGTCGTCGTCGTGGACGGCGGGAAGTCCACCCCGTCCAGGTCGCCCGTGATCTCCCAGTGCGTCACGAGCCCTCCCGGGTAGTTGCCGCCCGCGGCGGTCTGCGACGGCTCCGCATGGCAGTGCATGGGGTAGATGAGCGGGCTCTGGCGTACGCCGTACCGGTCGACGTACGCGAGCTCCTGCGCGAGCACCTCGCGCAGCGGGGCGTCGGGGGGGCCGGGGATGTCCGGCGGTCGCCGGAACGGCAGCACCCAGTCGACGGTGTCCAGCGGCCCGACCCGCCAGCTGTCGATCATCAGCGCGTCGCGCGCCACCACACCCCGCTCGGCCGTCACGTAGACGTGGTTGCCGTGGATGTGCAGCGAGTTCGCGGTGACCCCGGTGTTGACGATGCGGATCAGGTGGGGCTGCCCCACCCGGCCGGCGGGCACCGAGCGCGGGTCGTGCGAGGCGAAGTAGCCGCTCTGGCCGTTGAGCAGGAAGTACTGCGGCAGGTTGTCGGCGGCGACGCGGGCGGGGTCGAGCGCGCCGCCGCGCGCCGCGATGTCGTGCCAGCGGGGGTCGATGGTGTGGATGTGCCACACGCGCGTCCGCTCGGGCCGCCAGGGCTCCCCGGGGAAGTGGGCGGTGCCCCCCAGGTCGTCGAACAGCCGGCGGACGGCCGGCGTCGGCGCCGTGTAGGGCGTGTTCCCGGAGGATGGGAGCACGGCCAGCACGCCGCACAGCCCGAGCAGCCGGTTGACCGGCGCGTCGACCGGGTCCAGGTAGATGTAGGTGCCGGCGGCCGGCGCGGTGAACTCCACCGTCCGGGTGGCCCCGGGGGGGATCGGCCCGCTGCGAATGGACGTGCCGGCGACGGCGAAGCCGTGCGGCTGGTCGAGGGTGTTCGTCACCTCCAAGGCGACCGCGTCGCCCGCGATGGCGGTCAGCACCGGCCCCGGGAGGGTCGGGCCCTCGGCGGTGCCGAAGGTGCGCACGTACACCGGGCGCAGATCCACCATCTCGGCCATCGCCTCGCCGATGATCAGCCGGTGGGTGGCGGCGGCCGCGGACGCCTGCGCCCCGAGCATGCGGGCGACACGGCCCCCCTGCAGCCCGAGGGCCATGGTCATGGCGCCCGCGAGGGCACATGTCACGAAACGCCGGCGGTCGATGCGGGGGTCCACCGGCCCTCCCTTCCATAGGAGAAAAGTCAAAAGATCTTGTGGAGGAAGTTACCGGAATCGCCAACAACGGCGCACCCGGTACCGGAGGTGCGCACGCCCCCCCGAACGGGGGGACGTGCGCACGGAGCCCGACCGGATGGCCGGGCTCCGGGACCGTCACCGCCGGACGGTCACCAGGCGGTAGGTCGGCCGCCCCAGCTCGGTGCGGCTGAGCCCGGGCGTCAGCTCGAGCCGGAAGGTCCCCCCGGTGCGCAGCACCCGCAGGACGTTGCCCTGGCGGAGGGCGAAGCGCGCCGCGTTCGGCCGGGCGGGGACGAAGGCGGTCGCGAGCACCCGGGTCCGCCCGGGCCGGAAGACCCGCACCCGCAGCACCCGGGTGCGGGGGCCGGCGGTGACCTGCACCGGCAGCCCCCGCGCGGCGACCGACGCCACCGTCGTGCGGCGCGGGATGGACAGGGACCGGAGGGCCGTGAAGCCCGCGGGCGGCGTGCCCTGCGTGCCGGCCTCCGGAGTGCTCGCGCGCGCGGGCGGCGGGGTCGGCTCCGGCTCGGCCGGGGCGACCGCGACGGGCTGCGACGCCGCCGAGGTGAGGCTCTCCGCGGTGCCCTGGTCGTCGGTGAACGCGACGACCACCCGCAGCCGCTGGCCCACCTGCTCGGCCCCCGGGATGAAGGACCCCGCCGTGGCGCCCGCGATGTCCGTCCAGGTGGTGCCGTCGCCCTGCTGCCACCGGAACGCGAACGTGGCCTCCGTGAGTCCGTCGGCATCGGCGATCGACCCGGTGAGCGCCGTGAGCTGGCGGCCCTCCTGGGGCGTGGTGTCGCTGAGCACCGGGGCGCCCGTCGGCGCGTCGTTCACGTTCTCGACCGCGGCCGTCGGCGCGGAGGTGCGCGTCTCGGCCACCCCGTCGCCGTCACGGAACCGGGCGATCACCCGCAGGCGCATGCCCACCTCGGCCTGTCCGGGGGTGAACGTGGGCCGGGTGAGGATCGTCGTCCAGACGCCCTCGTCCTCCTCCGCCTGCCAGGTGAAGGTCATGGTCCCGGGGGCGATCCCGTCCGCGTCCGCGATGTCGCCGGCGGAGGCGGTGAGCTGCTGGTCCTCGGTCGGCGTGGTGTCGCTGATCGCCGGGGCCCCCGTCGCCGGCTCGTTCGCCATGTCGGCGACGAGCACGGTCTGGTCGGCGAAGCGCAGCCGCTCCACGTTGCGGAGCGTGTCCGTGCCGTCCGCCTGCGTCCCGCGGGCGTGCACCACCGTCACGCGGGCCTCGTCCGGGTCGACGATCACGTCGTACTCCGACCGATCGCCCGAGAACTCCACCGTGTCGACGTCGGTGGGCCCGGACGCCGTGCGGATCTCGCGCACCACCCGGATCTGGGAGGGGTTCGTCCTGCCCGCGAACACGTCCGCCTGGAAGGCGGTCATGCTGTCGGCCCGGCGCGTGTCGTCGGGGTCCGGCGTGGCGTGGTTCGGGCCCTCCAGCTGCACGTTGAGCCACGCGTCGCCGTCGATGAGGTCGTTGCCGCCGCGCCCCTCGATGAGGTCGCTGCCGCCGCCGCCGAGGATGATGTTGCCGCCGGTGAACCCGTCGGCGTCCTCGCCGAGCAGCTCCTGGAGCCCGTCGATGAGGCCGGGGCGCCGCAGCTCGTGGCCCTCCATGCCCCGCTCGGCGTCGCCGCCGGTGCCGCGGTCGTCGCCCCGCAGGACGTCGTCGTGCCGCCACCCGGACAGGCCCTCGACCAGGTCGAACCGGTCGCGGATGTTCTCCTCGTCCGGCGGGGCGAGCACCTTGCGGTTCATGTCCGAGTTGGCCGGCTGGGCGTCGCCGCGGTGGGTGACCCAGTCGAAGCCGAGCATGCCCTCCAGGCGCTCCACGCCGGGGCCGGTGACCATGATGTCGTCGCCGCCCTCGGAGTCGTAGTCGTCGTTGCCCGGGCCGCCGATCAGGACGTCGTCACCCGTGGACGTGTCGTTCTCGAAGGGGTTCTGGTTGCCGCCCTGCAGCAGGTCGGACTGGGCGCCGCCCTCCAGCCAGTCGTCGCCCTCGTTGCCGAAGACGGTGTCGGAGCTGTCCCCTCCGAAGACCATGTCGTCGCCGACGCCGGCGCGGATCTCCTTCGGGTCGGCGCCGCCGACCACGAAGTCCCGGCCGAAGCCGGCGAAGACGAGGTCGAACCCGCCGCCGGCCTGGATGGCGTCGTTGCCGGCGCCGCCCTTGATGTTGTCGTCGCCGAACAGGTCGGTGATGACGTCGTCGCCGGCCTCGCCGTTCAGGGAGTCGTTGCCGGCGCCGCCCTCGAGGCGGTCGTCGCCGCCGTGCCCCCACAGGGTGTCGTCGCCGTCGCCGGCGCGCATGCGGTCGGCGGCGCCGGTGCCGCCCATCACGATGTGCTCGGGGCCCTGGAAGCGGACGGTGCCGTTCGCCATGCGGATGAGCGCCGACTCGTCGTCCTCGGTGGCCGGGTTGTCCTGCACGGGCCCGCTCGTTCCGGTGCCCCGGAGGTCGAAGACGTGGTCCGGCCGCGAGAAGACGTCGTGCGGCAGGTTCTCCGCGTCGGTGTTGCGCATGACGATCTCGGCGAAGGAGTTCTCCTCGAGCTGCGTCAGCAGGTTCTGGCCGTCCAGGCGGTGCAGGTAGTAGAAGCGGTCGCCGTCCTGCAGCCGCTCCATCTGCGTCTCGAAGACGTAGTTGAAGGTGGACCCGAGCATCCCGCCGAAGGGCATCGGACGCTCGGCCAGGCCGCCGATCCAGAAGTCGACGTCGTCGAGGCCGGTGGTGGTGACGCCGCCGGCGCCGCTCGCCCACTCGCCCGTGCTCTCGAGGAAGTCGACGCGGTCCTCGGGGGCGTCCTCGCCGCCGAGGACCAGGAGCAGGGCGGCCTCGCGCTTGGCCTTCAGGGTGGTTGCGGCGCGCACCGTCGGGTGGGTGCCGTACGCGGCCACGAAGTTCACGAGCGACTCCGGGTGGCGCAGGCTCAGCCCGAAGTCCTTCCAGCTCTCGTAGGGGTCCAGGGCGGCGTGGCCCGTGGTGGCGTGGAACTGGCGGCGGGCGGCGTTCAGCGACGGGACGCCGGTCTCGCGACCGCGGGCGAGGTTCAGGGTGGCCAGGTCGAGCGGCAGCCCGAGCAGGTTGTTGCGCAGGGCCGACGTGGTGAACTCGTCGATCTCGTTGCCGCGCTGCCGGGTCATCCCGCGCACGACGGCGCCGGCGGCCTGGGCCGAGGTGAGCCGCTCGCCCCCGGCGCCGCGGTTGTACTCGATCGGGTTGAGGAAGGCCTCGATCAGGGTCAGGTCGCCGCGGGCGCCATCGGCCCCGCGGCGCTCGACGTCCTCGTTGAGCATCGAGTGCCCGAAGCGGTACACGACGTGGGCGAACTCGGCCGCGATCGCCGGGTCGAGGTCGTCGTCGTAGCCGCCCATCGGGAAGACGTTGACCTGCGGCTGGACCTTGCGGGCGAACTCCTCGAACACCAGGTGCTGGTACTGCATCTCGGTCACGAACCGCGCCCCCTGGAACAGCCGCTCGCCGTTCCACTCCAGCGCGTCGGGATCGTCCGGGACCGCCGCCACCGGCGTGCGCAGCCACTCGTTGAGGAAGCGGGTGTCGCCGCCCTCGGCCGTCGCGAGGATCCAGGTCTTGAGCTGGCCGACCATGCGGTTGTGCTCGGCGTGGAAGACGTGGTGCACGGCGGTCAGGCCGATGTTCTCGTTGCCGCGGCCGTCGCCGCTGGTGAAGTGCGCGGCGAGCAGCTCGTCGTCGTAGTGCCGCGCCGGCGGGGTGTTGCCCGCCTCGTCGTCGGCGTCGGGCGTGAGCGGCGCGGGCGGGGTGGCAGGGTTCCCGTCGTGGTCGCCCACCGGCACCGCGTGGTGGGCGATGTCGTCGAGGAAGGCGTGCCCCGTGCGCAGGGCGTTCGCGGGGATCGCCCGCCCGCCCTCGGTGCCCTCGACGAACCCGTCCGGCGTCGCGATGCGCGCGAAGCCGTTGGGGCCGGGGATGAACCGCCCGTAGGGGTCGGTGGCGATCAGCGGCACGTCCAGCGCGTCCGCGTCGGTCAGCTCGATGCCGAGCATCTCCCGCGCCTGCTCCTTGACGGCCTGCCAGGTGGCGATGCCCTTGTCGCGGTCGTTGTCGTCCAGCAGGCGGCCGGTCGCGACGGTGCGGCCCTCGGCGTCGCGGGCGTACTCGCGCAGGAACACCTGGTGCGCCGGGTGGGAGGTGT
>DATMJR010000332.1:0-5234 GCA_035553775.1 Miltoncostaeaceae bacterium
GTGCTGGTGGAGGCCCTGCTCATCGGGCTCATCGCCTCGGTGGTCGGGATCCTCTTCGGCATCGGGGTCGCCGTGGGCCTGCAGGCGCTGTTCGACCTGTTCGGCGCCAGCCTCCCGCAGACGACCCTGCAGGTCGCGCCGCGCACGATCATCGTCGGCCTCGTCGTGGGTGTCGTGGTCACCCTCGTGGCCGCCGTCGGCCCGGCCCTGCGCGCCAGCCGCGTGCCCCCGATCGCGGCGATGCGCGACGTCCAGGCGGCCACGCGGTCGCGGCGGCGCGCCGTCATCGCGACCGTCGTGGGCGGCATCGGCCTGGGTCTGGTGCTGCTCGGGACCCTCGGCGGCGGGGGCACCACGCAGCGGCTCACCGCCATCGGCGTGGGCGCGGTGCTGATGTTCGTGGGGTCGGGGATGCTGACCCAGTACGTGGCGCGGCCGCTGGCATCGGTCATGGGGCTGCTCGTCGCGCGCATCGGCACCTCCGGCCGCCTCGGCCGCGACAACGCCATGCGCAACCCGCGCCGGACCGCCCAGACGGCGTCCGCGCTCACCATCGGCGTGGCACTGGTCGCCGGCGTGACGGTGTTCGCCTCGTCCCTCTACCAGACGTTCGCCGGCACCCTGGACGAGCGCATCCGGGCGGACGTGCTCGTCCAGGACCGCGGGGGCGCGTTCTTCAGCCCCGCCGCGTCCACCGAGGTCGGCCGGGTCTCGGAGGTCGCGGCCGTGACGGCCTGGCGCGACGGACAGTTCAAGGACGCCGCGGGCGACACGCAGAACCTGGGCGGCGTCGACCCCGCCACCTTCGACTCGGTCTACGACCCGGACGTGGTCGCGGGGTCGCTGGCGGACCTGGCGCAGCCGGGCACGATCGCGATCAGCCAGGACTACGCCACCGACAACGACCTGCAGGTGGGGGATGCGCTGCCCGTGCTGCTGGCGCGGACCGGCGAGGAGCGGTGGCGGGTGGCGGCGGTCTTCGACGACACCACCTTCGGGGCGTTCTTCATCTCGCTGCCCCAGTTCGAGCGCAGCTTCACCACCCAGCAGGACACGGTGATCCTCGCCCGCGCCGCGGACGGGGTCACGCCGGACGCCGCCGCCGCGGCGGTGGACGAGGCGCTCTCGGGCCCGTTCCCGAACCTCGACGTGTACACCAAGGACGAGTACAAGGACTTCGTCGCGGGCCAGATCAACCAGTTCCTGTACCTCTTCTACATCCTGCTCGCGATGGCGGTCGTGATCGCCGTGTTCGGCATCGTGCTGACGCTGGCGCTGTCGGTGTTCGAGCGCACGCGCGAGATCGGCCTGCTGCGCGCGGTCGGCATGTCCCGGCGGGGCGTGCGGGCGATGATCCGCTGGGAGGCGGTCATCGTCGCGCTCATCGGGGCCCTCGTCGGGCTGGTGCTCGGCGTGTTCCTGGGGGTGGTCGCGGTGCGGGCGGTGCCGGACCTCGACCAGCTGGCCGTCCCGTGGGTGTCGCTGGCGGTGTTCCTGGTGCTGGCCGCGATCTTCGGCGTGCTGGCGGCGATCCTGCCCGCCCGGCGGGCGGCGCGGCTGGACGTGCTGCAGGCGATCCAGGCGGAGTGAGCGAGGCCACCGTCCGGGCCCACCGGGCCCGGACGGTGGTGCCGGGCCCGGTGTGTGGGGGCCCGGACGGTGGTGCCGGGCCCGGTCGTGAACCGCCCGGACGGTGGTGCCGGCCCCGGTCCTGAACCGTCCGGACGGTGGTGCCGGGCCCCATCCTCGGCGCCGGGACCCCGGCGCCGGGTGCGCCGCCTACGCGGCGCGCCGGTGCGGCGTGCCGTGCGGCCCCGAGGGGTCGGCGGCACGCGCGAACGCCAGCGTCAGGCGGGTGCCGGCGCCGGCCCGCTCCACGCGGATGTCGTCGGCCAGCGCGCGCATGATCGCGATGCCGCGGCCGCGGAGGCTGTGGGGCGGAGGGGTCGGCGCGGACAGGTCGATGCGCGGCTCGCGGTCGGGGCGCCCCTCGTCGACGACCTCGACCGTCGCGCCGGGGGGCTCGAGCACCATCCGCACCGCCACGACGCCGTCCCCGGTGGACCCGTGCTCGATGGCGTTGCACACGGCCTCGCCCGCGGCGAGCAGCACCCGGCCGGACTCGTCGACCGCCCAGGGGTCGCGGTCGAGGACGCACGCGATGGCCGACCGCACGAACGCCAGCGACTGCAGGCGCGCGGGAACGGTGATCGCGCTCTCCATGCGGCCGTCGGCGTCCACGCCGGTGAGGCCTCCCGTGACGGTGTCGGGTCCCATGCGATCCTATCGGCGTGCCCGGCCGCCGCTGGAGGGGTTCGCGCCACCCCGGACGACCGGGATGCGCCCCGGCCCCTCCCCGGTCGCGGGGGCGGTCCGCCGCAGCACCGTCCGGCTACGATCCCCCGGTCCCGCTCCACGTCCCCGAGGTCGCCCGTTGCCCGAGAACCCCGTCGCGCCCCTGACCGCCAGCTACCTCGCGCGCCCGCACGAGGTGCACCGCGTGGTGCTCCTGTACTCGGGAGGGCTCGACACCTCGGTGATGCTGAAGTGGATCCAGGACGAGTACGACGCGGAGGTCATCGCCCTCTGCGTCGACCTGGGCCAGCCCGCGGACGACTTCGACGCGGTGCGGCGCAAAGCCCTCGACCTCGGGGCGGTCGCGTCGCTGGTGGTGGACGCCAAGGAGGAGTTCGCGCGCGACTACGTCGGCCCCTCGATCCTGGCCAACGCCAAGTACCAGGGCGGCTACCCGCCCTTCACCAGCCTCGGCCGCCCGCTGCTGGCCAAGCTGGCCGTCCAGGCGGCGCGGGAGCACGACGCCGACACCATCGCCCACGGCTGCACCGGGAAGGGCAACGACCAGGTGCGGATCGAGGCGACGGTCGCCACGCTGGCGCCGGAGCTGAAGGTCATCGCACCGGTGCGCGAGTGGCAGATGGGGCGCGACGAGGAGATCGCCTACGCCAAGGAGCACGGCATCCCCGTCTCGTCCACCGTGGAGCGCCCCTACTCGATCGACGACAACCTCTGGGGCCGGTCGTCGGAGGGCGGCGCGATCGAGCTGCTCGACGTGGCCCTGCCCGACGACGTGTGCGAGCTGGTCACGCCGCCCGAGCGGGCGCCCGACACGCCGGAGGACATCACGATCGGCTTCCGCGGCGGTCTGCCGGTGAGCGTCGACGGCACCGAGATGGGCCTGGTGGAGCTCATCCAGCACGTCGCCGACGTCGCGTCCCGAAACGGCGTGGGCATCGTCGACCACATCGAGGACCGCGTCGTGGGCCTCAAGGTCCGCGACCTGTACGAGGTGCCCGCCGCCACCGTGATCCTCGCCGCCCACCGCGAGCTCGAGAAGCTGGTCTGCACCGGGCGCCAGAACGGCTTCAAGCCCCAGCTCGACGCGCTCTGGGCGCAGCTGGTCTACGAGGGCCTCTGGTACGAGCCGCTGCTGCAGGACCTGAACGCCTACATGCGCTCGGTCAACGAGCGCGTCGAGGGCGAGATCACCATGCGCCTGTTCAAGGGCAACGCCACCGTGCGCCGGCGCGTCTCGCCCAACGCGCTCTACGACCACAGCCTGGCCACCTTCAACGCCGACGCGTCGTTCTCGCAGCACGCGTCGCCCGGCTTCATCGAGCTGTTCAGCCTGCAGAGCCGGATGGCGTACCGCATCCGCGAAGCGCGCGAGCGCGGATGAGGCGCGCGGCACCCCCGCCGCGGCTGCGCGTGGACACGGCGGCCGCCCCGCCGCTCTGCCGCGTCGCCCCCGGCCCCAACGGCCTGCGGCTGGAGGCCGATCCCGCCGGCGCCCCCGAGGGGCGCGCCGCCGCGCCGCACCTGGCCCTTGCGCTGGCGGGTCCGGTGCCCTGCGAGGGGCTCGACGTCGCCCATGGGGGGCGGCTGGTGCTGGCCTGGTCCCCCGGCGTGGTGCGCTCGGTCGGCACCGCCGACGTCGGGCAGATGTTCGACCGCCGCCCCGCCGGCCTGGTGGAGGGGGTGGGCGCCCGCGGCGCGAACGCCGGCCTGCTGCGCGCCGACGACGGCTGGCGCGCGGTGGTCCTCCCCAGCCTGGGCGACCGCCTCGCGGGCCTCGGCGACGGGCCGGTCGCGATCGCACCGGACGGCCTGAGGGTGGCCGTCGCCACGGCCGACGCCGTGGAGGAGCGTGCGCTGGCCGACGGCGCCGTGCTGGCACGGCACCCCGGCGGCGCGACCGCGCTCGAGTACGGCGCCGACGGCGCGCTGCTCGCCGCCCGCGGGGCCGTCGTCGGCCACGCCGACGCACCCGCCGCACCGTCCGACGGGCCGCCGGTGCGCCGCCTGCGCGCGGCGGCGGACGCCCCGGTGGCCGTGTCGCTCGACGAGGCCGGCGCCGTGCGGGTGCACGGCCGGGAGGGCGCCGCCCCCTGGGAGCCCCCGTTCGCCGGCGTCACCGCGGCGACGCCCACCGCGGACGGCGCCTGGGTGCTGCTCGCCGCGCCGGAGGGCGTCGCGCTGGTGCGGGCGGCGGACGGCGCCCTCGGCGTCCGCATCCGCGGCGCCGTCTGCGGCGCGGCCCTCCCCGACGGCCGGCTGGTCGTCGGCGGGCCGTGGGGCATCGCCGCCATCGTCCCCGTATCCCAGGAGAAGGCATGACCACGCGGCCGCTCGGCCCCCAGCCGTTCATCCCGGAGGACCCCGGCCCCTGGTCGGGGATCCTGGACGTCCTGCAGCGGCGCGGCAGCCTGCCGGGGCGCCGCCGGGCCGAGCCGCCCAACGGACTGATGATCTCGCCGCCGCCGCGCACCTCGCTCACCCTGGCCGGGGGCGACCCGCTCGCCCCGGTCGCGGGCGCGGGCCCCGTGCGCGTGGTGGCGGCGGCGCGGGAGCCCGCGGTGGAGCTGTCGCTGTCCCCCGACGGCGCCGAGCTCGTGGGCGTCAGCCGGATGGTGCGGCGGCGGTGGTCCGCGGACGACCTGACCGTGCTCGGCGAGGAGCGCGCCGGCGAGGACCCGGCGGCCGGGGTGCCGCCGCCCGTGTGGATCGACGACCTCGCCGAGGGGGACCTCCCGCCCGCCGCCCGCCTGTCGCCGGACGGGGCCTACGCCGTCGTGCCGGTCACCGAGCCCCCCCGTTACGGGGCCGTGGCGGTCGTGCGGGTCGCCGACCGCGCCGTGGTGCGCTACGTGCGCTTCGCCCGCTGCGGCTGCTGGACGGCCGACGGCGAGCGGCTGGTGGTGGGCGGCGAGTGGGGG
>DATMJR010000333.1:0-8016 GCA_035553775.1 Miltoncostaeaceae bacterium
CGTCGGGGCGGCCCCCTGAGCGCCTCCGGGGCCGCCCCGACGGGCGTCCGTGCCCCGCCGCGTGCCCCGCGCGGACGTCGGGCGAAGGATGGGGGTGGCGCCCCCCCGGCGACCGCGACGACACCAGGAGGTGACCGCGATGCATGTCGGGGCGATCGTCGAGGCGGAGGACTTCCACCGGCGCGACCACGACGCGGTCGACGACGCCCTGCGCGGGACGGGCGACATGCCGGACGGGCTCGTCGTGCACATCGCCGGCCCCACGGCGAACGGCTGGAGGGTGATGGAGCCGTGGAGGTCCGCGGAGATGCGGCGGACCTTCCAGGAGGGGCGTCTCGACCGCGCGTTCGACCGGGCGGGCGTCCGGCGGCTGAGACCGGACGTGTTCCCGGTGCACGCGACGTCCCCCCCGTCGCGGCGCTCGCGCCCGCCGCGCAGCAGCAGGCCTGACCGGCCGGCGACGGCGGCGCCGCGCCTACACGGACGGCGTCGCCGGCTGTCCCGCCTCCGGGACGCGGGTGAAGATCATCTTCCCGGAGGGGCTCTGCAGGACGGAGGTCACCTCGACCTCCACCTCACGGCCCAGCAGCCGCCGGCCCCCGTCCACGACGATCATCGTGCCGTCGTCCAGGTAGCCCACACCCTGGTCGTACTCGCGCCCCTCCCGGATGATGCGCACCGTGAGCGGCTCGCCGGGGAGCACGGCGGGCTTCAGCGCGTTGGCCAGCTCGTTGACGTTCAGGACCTCGATCTCCTGGATGCGGGCCACCTTGTTGAGGTTGAAGTCGGTGGTCACGATCGAGGCGCCGAGCTCACGGGCGAGCCGGACCAGCCGGGCGTCCACGGGCTCCGCCTCGCCCGTCTCCGTGTTGCGGATCGCGAAGCCGCCGTTGGCGGCGCGCTTCATCTCCTCGACGATCTCCAGCCCGCGGCGGCCCCGGGCGCGCTTCTGCGGGTCCGCCGAGTCCGCGACCCGCTGCAGCTCGTCGAGCACGAAGTCGGGCACGACGATCGCCCCCGAGAGGAACCGGGTGCGGATGATCTCGATCAGCCGGCCGTCGATGATCGCGCTGGTGTCGATGAGCCGGGTGGGGGGTGCCTGGCCCCGCGAGCGGACGCCCACCAGCCGCAGGATGTCGACGTGGCGGCGGGCGGCGACGCGGCTGAACACGTACGCCACCACCAGGACCACCGGCAGCAGCAGATAGGGCCCCACGATCGGCAGCCGCGCCACGGCGACACCCGCCAGCGCCGCGGCGACCAGGCCGACGACGAGGCCGAGCGCGCCCACGGTGAGCTCGGCCGCCGAGCGGCGGTCGACGGCCCGGTCGATGGCGCGCAGGCGCCCGCGGAGCCAGCGCCCGATGACGCCCCCTACGACCACGCCGGCGAGGGCCCCCACCAGGGCGACGCCCGCCCAGGCCACGTACGACCAGGGCGAGGAGAACCAGTCGCGCAGCGGCGCCGACGCGCCCGCCTGGTACGCCGCGAGCCCCAGCAGCAGGGCCAGCGTGAGACGGCTGACGAGGATCACCGGGGGCGCCGGTCCGGGAACGCCGACGCCCCGCGCGTGACGCTGGGATGACGACGTGACATCGGTGCGAGGACCCTCCTGGACATGGCGCGGCACCCGCGACAAGTCCTAAGCGTAGTACGTGATGCGGAGGGCGGAACCTGGTCCGCGCGGTCAGCTCCCCGCGGGGGCGCCCTCCGAAACACGGCCGGGCCGGACGGAGGCCCGAACCCGGCGCACAACGCGCCGCGCACGCCGCTCCGCCTGCCCGCGCAGGGACTCGGCGAGCCGGAAGGGCTCCAGCACCGGCGGGTCGAGCACGTGGTCGTCGGCGGTGGCGGCGCGGGCGATCAGCGCGGCGCGCGTGGCGGCGTCGCGCACGTCACCGGCGCGGAGGGCGTCCACCAGCGCCGCGCCCTCGCCGTCCAGCCGCACGTAGGCGGCGCCCGGCCGTGGCGGGGCCCCGGCGGCCGGGAGCCCGAGCGCCCCGGCGACCGCGAGGGCGGGGACGTCCAGGCCGCTGTGGATGGTGAGGGCGATCGACGAGCTGAGCCGCAGGTTGACGTCGTGCACCAGGAAGCGGCCGTCGCGCTCGATGACGTTGAACGAGCAGGGGCCGCGGTAGTCCACCAGCGCCAGCAGCCGCTCGGTCGCCTCCAGCAGCCCCGGCGGCGGCGTGACGCACCGGGCGAACGAGGTCGTGCCGACGGTGCGCGGGTAGCTGGCGGCGACCAGGATCGCCGACGCCCAGTAGCCCTCGCCGGACCGGACGCCGTGCACGGACCACCGGCGTCCGGTCACGAACTCCTGGACGATTGCCGTCGCACCCGCGCGCCACACGTCCTCGAGGGCGCGCCGGCGCTCGGCGGGGGTGTCCACCGCGACGGCCGCCGCGACGGGCGCGTCCTCACCGAGCATCCCGGGCTTGACGATGGAGGGCAGCGGCGGCCAGGCCTCCGGAGCGCCTCCCGGGGGCACGACGACCGTCTCGGGGTGATCGACGCCGGCGAACCCGGCCGCCGCGGCGAGGGCCGCCTTGTCGCAGAGCGCGGCGAACTGCGGCCGCGTGGGGCCGACGAGCACTGCCCCCGACAGATCGGGCGGGTCCATGGCCAGGACCCGGGTGGCGTCCTCGGAGACCGGGAGCACCGCCGCGATCCCCTCGCAGCGGCACAGCTCCGCGACGGCGGCGCGGAAGGCGGCGGGCTCGCGGGCGGCCGAGGGGACACGCAGGGGCTTCGGGCACTGGAGGCTGCGGCCGGAGCGGCCCAGTCCGTCGGCGCCGACGACCCGGAAGCCCGCGCCGCGGAGCGAGCGGCACGCCCACGGCCCCGCGCGGAAGCGCGTGCTCACCACCAGCACCGCGGGAGCGCGCCGGCGGGAGGCCGCGGGGCGCACGGGAGCCGCCGACGGCGCGGCGGGCGATGGGTGGGAGGTGGGGATACCGGTGGGCAGCGGAGGCGTGCGGCCGACCGCCTCGCGGCCGTCCGGCCGCCCAGGCGTCACCGGGAGTGGCCATCCGACGGGCCCGGTGACAGGAATGTAACAGCCGGTTGCACTCCGGGGAAGCCCGGATGCCGCCTGCGGAGTTCCCGCAACGCCGGAACCTCCCGGCGAGGCGCGGGCGCGCCCGGGGGCGCGCCCGCGAGCGCCGCGCTAGGCGTCGAGGAGGTCGTCGCCCTCGTCGTCGTCATCGACACCGACCCCGGCGGCGACCCGGCCGTCGCGGGTCTGGCCGATGTCCTCGAGGAGCTTGTCGAGGTAGTCGATCGCCTCCTGCTCCTCCATGCCGACCGCGTACATCAGCTCGCTGGCCAGGATCTTCTTGGCGCGGCCGAACATCTGCTTCTCGCCGGTGGACAGACCCTTGTCCAGGTCGCGGATGGACAGGTTCCGCACGACCTCGGCCAGCTCGAAGATGTCGCCGGTCTTGATCTTGTCCCGGTTGTGCTTGAAGCGGCGGTTCCAGTTCTTGGGCATCTGGGTGCCGTCGTCGCGCAGGACCCCGAGGACCTCCTGAACGGTGGCCTCGTCGATCACGCGGCGGAGCCCGGCCCGCTCGGCGTTCTCGGTGGGGACCATCACGGTCATCTCGTTGTAGAGGATCTTGATCGTCAGGTACTCACGCCGCTGCCCGAGGACCTCCTTGTACTCCTTCATGATCACGGTCCCGGCGCCGTGGTGCGGATACACGACCTTGTCTCCGACCTCGAACAAGCGATCCCCCCTGCCCTTCGGTTGACGAAACCCCGCCGCGGCGGGCCCTACCGTGCGCAAGCGACGTCCAACGCCTGCGCGATGTCCTCCACCCGGGCCAGGCGCAGCCCGGCCGGAGGGTCCTCCCCGCCGTTCGCCGCCGGCGGCGTCAGCGCAAGGCCGAAGCCGTGCGCGGCCGCCGCGGCGAGGCGCCGCGCGGCGTGACCGACCGGGCGCAGCCCGCCGGTCAGGCCGAGCTCGCCGAACGCCACGGACCCGCGGGTCAGCGGCACGCCCCGGAAGGCGCCGGCGATGGCGAGCGCGATCGCGAGATCGGCGGCGGGGTCCTGCGCCCGCGCGCCGCCCGCGACGCTCACGAAGACGTCCTGGTCGCCCAACCGCAGGCCCCCGTGCCGGCTGAGCACGGCGATCACCTGCGCCAGGCGCGTGCGATCGACGCCCACCGCCACGCGGCGGGGGGGCACGACCTCGGTGTGGCCCACGAGGGCCTGCACCTCCACGAGCAGGGCGCGCGAGCCCTCGACCGAGGGGAACACGCACGACCCGACACGGTCGCCCACCTCGGCCAGGAACAGCCGCGTGGGATCCGGCACGGAGACCAGTCCCGAGGCGCGCATCTCGAAGACGCCCGTCTCGTTGGTGGACCCGAACCGGTTCTTGTGGGCGCGCAGCACCCGGTGGGCCCGCATCTCCTCGCCCTCGAACACGACGACGCAGTCGACCAGGTGCTCCAGCAGGCGCGGCCCCGCGAGGGAGCCGTCCTTGGTGACCTGGCCCACCAGCAGGATCGTGACGCCGCGCTCCTTGGCCAGCGGCATCAGCCGCGCGGTCGCCTGCCGCACCTGCGACACCGACCCCGGCCCGCCCTCGACGTCGTCCGCCACCAGGGTCTGCACGGAGTCGATCGCGCACACCCGCGGCGCGTGCGCCTCGATGGCGGCGACCACCGACTCCAGGCGCGTCTCGGCGAGCACGCCGACCCGGGAGGGGTCCACGTCGAGCCGCGCCGCGCGCCCGCGCACCTGTGCGACCGACTCCTCGCCGGTCACCAGCAGCGTCTCGCCCTCCCGTGACAGCTGCGCGAGGGCCTGCAGCACCAGGGTGCTCTTGCCGATGCCGGGTTCACCACCCAGCAGCACCAGTGACCCGGGCACCAGCCCGCCCCCCAGCACCCGGTCGAGCTCGGGGATGCCGGTCGCCATGCGATCCGGGGGCGGCTCGGCCGCGTCGCCGATGCGGGTCGGCGTGGGGACCAGCTCCAGGGTGCGGCCGCGCGCGGGCGTCGCCGCCTGCTCGGCGACCGACCCCCATGCCCCGCAGGTGGTGCACCGCCCCACCCAGCGGGGTGACTGCGCATCGCACTCGCCGCAAACGTAGACGCTCTGTGCGCGTGCTCGGACCATGCGTGCCTCGGGCGGATGACGGGCGGCGGCCCCGCCGGAGCGGGGCCGCCGGTGGTACGTCAGGAGGCGGGAGCCTCGCCGGCGCCGGGGTCCTCGCCGCCGGCCGTGGTCGCCACGACCTGCGGCCGCTCCGGGCGGGTGACCTCGACCTTGACGGTGTCCCCGTCGCCGTCGCGGTCCACCACGATGGACGTGCCCTCCTCCAGCTGGCCCTTGAGCACCTCGTCGGCCAGCGGGTCCTCGATGAGGCGCTGGATCGCGCGGCGCAGCGGCCGGGCGCCCATCGCCGGGTCGTACCCCTGCTCGACGAGGAGGTCCTTCGCCGCGTCGGTCAGGTGCAGGCCGGCGCCGTGCTCGGCCACCTGCTTCTGCAGGCGCACCAGGAGCAGGTCGACGATCTGGGTGATCTCGGCCTTGGTGAGCTTGTGGAAGACGATGACCTCGTCGATCCGGTTGAGCAGCTCGGGACGGAACACCCGCCGCAGCTCGCCCATGATGCGGTTCTTCATGTCGTCGTACGAGAGTCCCGTCTCGTCCGCGACCGAGAAGCCGAGCGGCGTGTTGCGCGCGATCGTGGCGGCCCCGATGTTCGAGGTCATGATCACGATCGTGTTGCGGAAGTCCACGTGCCGGCCCTGGGCGTCGGTGAGGCGCCCGTCCTCGAGGATCTGCAGCAGGATGTTGAAGACCTCGGGGTGGGCCTTCTCCACCTCGTCGAGCAGGACCACGGAGTACGGCTTGCGGCGGACCTGCTCGGTGAGCTGGCCGCCCTCGTCGTAGCCGATGTAGCCGGGGGGCGAGCCCACCAGCCGGCTGACGGCGTGCTTCTCCATGTACTCCGACATGTCGACCTGGATGAGGGCCGACTCGTCGCCGAACAGGAACTCCGCCAGCGTCCGCGCGAGCTCGGTCTTACCGACGCCCGAGGGGCCGAGGAAGATGAAGCTGCCGCCCGGGCGCTTGGGGTCCTTGATGCCGGCCCGCGCCCGCCGGATGGCGCGGCTGACGGCGTGGATCGCGGCCTCCTGCCCGATGACGCGCTTGTGCAGCTCGTCCTCCATCCGCAGCAGCTTGCGCGTCTCGGCCTCGGTGAGCTTGAAGACCGGGATACCGGTCCACATCGAGACGATGTCGGCGATCTCGTCCTCGCCGATGGACGGCCGCGGGCCGCCCTCGTCCGACTTCCACTCCTCCTCGAGCTCCCGCTTGCGGTTGGTGAGCCGCCGCTCCTTGTCGCGGAGGTTCGCGGCCTTCTCGAACTCCTGCGACTCGATCGCGTTCTCCTTCTCCTTCCGCACCGTCTCGATCTCCTCCTCCAGCTCGCGGTAGGAGGGAGGGGCGGTCATGGTGCGGATGCGCATCCGGCTGGCGGCCTCGTCGATGAGGTCGATCGCCTTGTCCGGAAGGAAGCGCTCGGAGATGTAGCGGTCGGCCAGGTTGGCCGACGCCTCGAGGGCCTCGTCGGTGATCGTGACGCGGTGGTGCGCCTCGTACCGGTCGCGCAGCCCCCGGAGGATCTGGACCGTCTCCTCCTGGCTGGGCTCCTCGACGCGGATCTGCTGGAAGCGGCGCTCCAGCGCCGAGTCGCGCTCGAGGTACTTGCGGTACTCGTCCAACGTGGTGGCGCCGACCGTCTGCAGCTCGCCGCGCGCCAGCGCGGGCTTCAGGATGCTGGCGGCGTCGATCGCGCCCTCCGCGGCACCCGCGCCGACGAGATTGTGCAGCTCGTCGATGAACAGGATGATGTCGCCGCGCTGGGTGATCTCCTTCATCACCTTCTTCAGGCGCTCCTCGAACTCGCCCCGGTACTTGGAGCCGGCCACCAGAGCCGCGAGGTCGAGGGTGTAGATCTGCTTGTTCTTCAGCAGGTCCGGCACCTGGTTGCTGGAGATGCGCTGGGCGAGGCCCTCGACGACGGCCGTCTTGCCCACGCCCGGCTCGCCGATGAGCACCGGGTTGTTCTTGGTGCGCCGCGAGAGGATCTGCATCACGCGCTCGATCTCGCCCTGGCGGCCGACCACGGGGTCGAGCTTGCCCTCGGCGGCGAGCTTCGTGAGGTTGCGGCCGAACTGGTCGAGGAGCTTGCTGGACTTCTTGTCCTGCCCCTGCGCGCCCGCGCCGCCCTGGCCCTGCTGCCGCCGGCCGGGGCCGGAGAGCATGCGGATGATCTCGTTGCGGATCTTCTCGCTGTCCGCGTCGAAGTCGGCGAGGATGCGCGCCGCGACGCCCTCGTTCTCACGGACGAGGCCGAGCAGGATGTGCTCGGTGCCGATGTAGTTGTGCCCGAGCGACAGCGCCTCGCGCAGCGCCAGCTCGAGGACCTTCTTGGCCCGGGGAGTGAACGGGATCTGGCCGGAGGTGACCTCCTCGCCGGAGCCCACGATCCGGATGACCTGCGCCCGGACCTCCTCCACGGTGATCTCCAGGCCCTCCAGCACCCGTGCCGCGAGCCCCTCCTCCTCCCGGAGGAGTCCGAGGAGGATGTGCTCGGTCCCGATGTAGTTGTGCTTGAGGGTGCGCGCCTCTTCCTGGGCCAGGACGACCACCTGACGCGCCCGTTCGGTGAACCTCTCGAACAACGGGAGAAAGCCTCCTTGTCAGCCGTGCCGGGACGATTCCCGGACGACGTGATGGTGGTGCTCCCCGGGGTGGGCGGCGAGCGCGTTCCCGAGGGCAGGGTGACCGCCGCGGACACACCTCGCGGGGGCCGGGTCGGGGCTTCGTGGACGGTTGAAGGACAAGAGGAAAGAGTGTAGCACGGGCCTTTTCGGCGCCTCCCCGGGAGGAGGCCGTCACGGCGGCCGTCGGGCGCCGCCGGACTCCTCTCCAGGATCGGGGACGCCCGCCGTGCGGGCAACGCCCGCGCGAGGGGTCCCGGCGGGC
>DATMJR010000334.1:0-4410 GCA_035553775.1 Miltoncostaeaceae bacterium
CTGGAGCGCGGCTGGCGGGAGCACGACGGGGATCGTCCTGCAAACCGGGGATTTCGGCCACCGGGGGCCGCCGGAGGCGCTTGCTAGACTCCCGGGAGCATCCCAGCGGAAAGGGCGCGTGAGCACAACGGGGCAGGGAACCGGCTACGACGCGGCGGACATCACCGTCCTCGAGGGTCTCGAGGCGGTCCGACGGCGTCCCGGCATGTACATCGGGTCCACCGGGCCCCGCGGCCTGCACCATCTCGTCTACGAGGTGGTCGACAACTCGGTCGACGAGGCGCTCGCGGGACACTGCGACCGCATCCAGGTCACGCTGCACCCGGACGGCTCGTGCACGGTGTCCGACAACGGGCGCGGCATCCCGGTGGCCGGCATGGCCGAGCAGGGCGGTCGCAGCGCGCTCGAGGTCGTGATGACGGTGCTGCACGCCGGCGGCAAGTTCGGCGGCGAGGGCTACAAGGTGTCGGGCGGCCTGCACGGCGTCGGCATCAGCGTGGTCAACGCCCTGTCCGAGACGCTCACGGCCACCGTGCGACGCGACGGGTACGTCTGGACGCAGACCTTCGCGGTGGGCGAGCCCCAGACGGCGCTCACCCGCGGCGAGCCGACCTCCGAGACCGGCACCACCGTCACGTTCCTGCCGGACGCGGAGATCTTCGAGGAGCCGGACTTCGACGTCGACACGCTCGCCAAGCGGTTCCGCGAGACGGCGTTCCTCACCAAGGGCCTCGAGATCGACCTGGTCGACGAGCGGGGCGAGGGCAGGCGCGAGACCTACCGCTACGACGGCGGCCTCGTCGACTTCGTCACGCACCTCAACGAGGGGCGCGACCCCGTGCACCGGGACGTCATCACGCTCAGCGCGGAGGCCCCGCAGGGCAGCCTCGACGTGGCCCTGCAGTGGACCACCTCGTTCACCGAGTCCGTCTACACCTTCGCCAACAACATCAACACGCACGAGGGCGGCACGCACCTCGCGGGCTTCCGCACCGCGCTGACCCGCACGGTCAACGACCACGCCCGGGCGAAGGGCATCCTCAAGGAGAAGGACGACAACCTCGAGGGCGCCGACACGCGCGAGGGGCTCACCGCGATCGTCTCGGTGAAGCTGCGCGAGCCGCAGTTCGAGGGCCAGACCAAGACCAAGCTGGGCAACTCCGAGATCGCGGGGTTCGTCAACCAGGCCGTCACGCAGGCGCTCGCCGAGTACTTCGAGGAGAACCCGGCGTCGGCGCGGGCCGTGTGCGCGAAGGCGGTCAACGCCGCGCAGGCGCGCCTCGCCGCCCGCAAGGCGCGCGACCTCGCCCGCCGCAAGGGCGCGCTCGACTCGGGCGGCCTGCCGGGCAAGCTCGCCGACTGCTCCGACCGCGACCCGCGCAACACGGAGCTCTTCCTGGTGGAGGGCGACTCGGCGGGCGGCTCCGCCGTGCGCGCGCGCCAGGCCACGTTCCAGGCGATCCTGCCCCTGCGCGGCAAGATCATCAACGTCGAGAAGGCCCGCATCGACAAGGTGCTCTCCAACGCCGAGATCCAGGCGATGATCACGGCGATGGGCACCGGCATCGGCGAGAACATCGACATCACCAAGGCGCGCTACCACAAGATCGTGGTGATGACCGACGCGGACGTGGACGGCGCGCACATCCGCACCCTCATCCTCACGTTCCTGTTCCAGCACATGCGCCCGCTCATCGACGCGGGCTACGTGTACATCGCCTGTCCGCCGCTCTACAAGGTCAAGCAGGGCAACCAGGAGAAGTACATCGAGAAGGACTCCGAGCTGGAGGAGTGGCTGCTCGACCGCAACCTGGGCAACGTCCGCATCGCCGGTGCCGAGGCCGAGCCGGCGGGCATCTCCAAGGCCCGGTTCCAGCGCCTGTCGCGCGCCCTGCGCGAGCACGAGGGCTGGGCGGGGGCGCTGCGGGCCGCCTACGGCGCCGGCCCGGTGGACTTCGTGCTCTCCCACGCCCTGGCGGGCGCCCCGGCCACCGACGCGGCCACGCTCGCCCAGGCGGCCCGCGGGGCGACGCGCGACGAGGTGGCCATCACCGCCGAGCCCGCCGGCGAGGGCGCGGTGCGCGCGCGCGCCGTGCGCACGGCCACGGGCGAGGCCACCACGGCGGTGCTCCCGCTCGAGATGTGGGGCACGCGCGAGATGGCGGGCCTGGCGGCGGCCACCGCGCGGCTCGAGGAGCAGGTCGGGCGCCCGCCCTTCACCCTCTCGCGGGGCGCCCGCGGCCGCGAGGCGACCACCTACGAGCAGCTCCGGCAGGGCGTGCTGGAGCTGTGCCGCGAGGGCGTCACGCTCAGCCGCTTCAAGGGCCTGGGCGAGATGAACCACGACCAGCTCTGGGAGACCACCATGGACCCCGAGCGGCGCATCCTGCAGCGGGTCACCATGGAGGACGAGGCGTCGGTGGGCGACCTGTTCGCCACGCTGATGGGCGACAAGGTCGAGCCCCGCCGGCAGTTCATCGAGCAGAACGCGCGCAGCGTGAGGTTCCTCGACGTCTAGCCGGCGTCGGGGCGCCCGCGCGCCCGCACGGCCAGGGAGGTAGCGGTGTCCACGCTCGATCGCGACGGGCGCATCGAGACGCGCGAGCTCGAGCAGGAGATGCGCTCGTCGTACCTCGACTACGCCATGAGCGTGATCGTCGGGCGTGCGCTGCCCGACGTGCGCGACGGGCTGAAGCCCGTGCACCGGCGCGTGCTGTTCACGATGGACGACATGGGCCTGCAGCCCGAGCGGCCCTACGTGAAGAGCGCCAACATCGTCGGCCGGGTGATGGGTGAGTTCCACCCGCACGGCGACCAGTCGATCTACGACGCGCTCGTGCGGCTGGCCCAGGACTTCGCGTCCCGCTACCCGCTGGTCGACGGCCAGGGCAACTTCGGCTCCACCGAGTTCCCCGCCGCCGCCATGCGGTACACGGAGGCGCGCCTGTCGCGCATCGCCGTGGAGATGCTGCGCGGGATCGACGAGGACACCGTCGACATGGCGCCGACGTACGACGACCGGCGCTCGGAGCCCGTCGTGCTGCCGGCGCGGGTGCCGAACCTGCTCATCAACGGCAGCTCGGGCATCGCGGTCGGCATGGCCACCAACATCCCGCCGCACAACGCCGCCGAGGTGATCGACGCGGTCGTCGCGATGATCGACGACCCGGAGGCCGCAGTCGAGGACCTCATGCGCCACGTCTCCGGCCCCGATTTCCCCACGGGCGGCCTCATCGTGGGCCGGCAGGGCATCGTCGACGCGTACCGCACCGGCCGCGGCCGGGTGGTCGTGCGCGGGCGCGCCCACAACGAGCAGCTGCGCAGCGGGCGCAACGCGATCGTGTTCACCGAGCTGCCCTACCAGGTGAACAAGTCCGAGCTGGTGCGGCGCATCGCCGAGCTGGCCGAGGAGCGCGTCATCCCCGAGGTGGCCGACGTCAACGACGAGAGTGGCCGGGACGGCACGCGGGTCGTGGTGACGCTGCGGCGGGGCGCGGTGCCGCTGGTCACCCTGAACAAGCTCTTCAAGCACACGCAGGCCCAGAGCACCTTCGGCGTCAACGCCATCGCGCTCGTCAACGGCGTGCCGCGGACGCTCGGACTGCGGGAGATCCTGACCCACTACCTCGAGCACCAGCGCGAGGTCGTGGTCCGGCGCTCCCGCTTCCGGCTCGCCCGCGCCGAGGCCCGCGCGCACATCCTCGAGGGCCTGCTGATCGCCCTGGGCAACATCGACGAGGTCATCGCGCTGATCCGCGCCGCCGCCGACCCGGAGGAGGCGCGCGCGGGCCTCGTGCAGCGCTTCGCGCTCACCGAGATCCAGGCGCGGGCCATCCTCGACCTGCGGCTGCAGCGGCTCACCCAGCTCGAGGCCGACACGATCCGGGCGGAGCACGAGCGCATCCAGGGCGAGATCGCCGAGCTGCGGGCGATCCTCGGGGACGAGGCCCGCGTGCGCGCGGTGATCCGCGCGGAGATCCTGGAGCTGCGGGAGCGCTTCGCGGACGAGCGCCGCACGGAGATCATCCCCGGCGAGGGCGAGATCGACCTCGAGGACCTCATCGCCGAGGAGGAGATGGTCATCTCCCTCAGCCGCGGGGGCTACATCAAGCGGCTGCCGGTGACCACGTACCGGGCGCAGCGGCGCGGGGGCAAGGGCCTGCGCGGCGCCAAGCTCAAGGACGACGACCACATCGAGCACCTGTTCATCACGTCGACCCACCACTACCTGCTGTTCTTCACGAACCAGGGGCGGGTCTACCGGCAGAAGGTCCACGAGCTGCCCCAGGGGGCGCGCGACGCCCGCGGCCGGCACATCTCCAACGTGCTCGCCCTGATGGAGGGCGAGGAGGTGCGGGCCGTGTTCGCGACGCGGGACTACACCGAGGGCCGCTACCTCGTGCTGGCCAC
>DATMJR010000335.1:0-4418 GCA_035553775.1 Miltoncostaeaceae bacterium
GGCGGGGCCGGTGCCGGCGTCGACCTGGCAGGCGTCGCCGGCACCGGCCCCGCCGGGCAGATCCGGCGCGAGGACGTGGCCCGCGCCGCGGACGGCGGCAACGGGCGCGCCGCCGCCTCCGGCGCCCCCGCCGCCACGCCGGCGGCCGCGCCGCCCTCCGCGCCGGTCGCCGGCGAGGAGCCCACCCCGCTGCGCGGCCCCGCGGCCGTGCTCGCCGACTACATGGACGCCAGCCTCGGCGTGCCGACGGCCACGAGCTTCCGCACCCTGGCCGTGGGCACGCTGGACGCGATGCGCCGGCGCATCAACGCCGACCTCGCCGCGCAGGGGCGCAAGGAGAAGCTGTCGTTCACGCACATCATCGCGTGGGCGATCGTGACGGCCGCCGGGCGGTGGCCGGTGATGAACACGGGCTTCGAGCGGCGCGACGGCAAGCCGGTGGCGCTGCGCCGCGGCGCGGTCAACCTGGGCCTCGCCGTCGACGTGGAGCGCCGCGACGGGTCGCGGTCGCTGATGGTGCCCGTGGTGCGCAACGCGGAGTCGCTCGGGTTCGCGGGCTTCCGCGACGCCTACGACGACCTCGTGAAGCGCACCCGCGGCGGCGGCCTGTCGCCGGACGAGCTGCGCGGCGCCACCATCACCCTCACCAACCCCGGCGGGCTGGGCACGGTGGCCTCGGTGCCGCGGCTCATGGCCGGACAGGGCACCATCGTCGCCACCGGCTCCATCGCCCACCCGCCCGGGTTCGGCAAGGCCAGTCCGGAGTCCCTCGCCCAGCTCGGCGTCGAGAAGGTCATGACGATGACCTCGACGTACGACCACCGGGTCATCCAGGGCGCCGAGAGCGGCGGCTTCCTCGCCACCATCGACGCGCTGCTCGAGGGCGGCGAGGGCTTCTACGACCAGATCCGGCAGAGCCTGGGCCTCGGTGCCGCGGCGCCGGCCGAGGTGGCCGCGCCGGTCCCCGCCGCCGTCCCGTCGGCGGCGGGCGCGCCCGCCGCCGCCCCGGACATGGAGCTGCTCAGCTGGGTCGCGGCCGCCATGTCGGTCGTCAAGGCCACCCGCAGCCACGGACACCTGGCCGCCCGGCTCGACCCACTCGGGTCGGCGCCCCCCGGCGACCCCGCCCTCGACCCGGCCAGCGTCGGACTCACCCCCGAGGCGATGGCGAAGATCCCGACGCACGTGCTGCGGGTCAACGTGCCCGGCGACAGCTTCCTCGCCGCGCTGCCCAACCTGCAGAAGGCCTACTGCGGCACGATCGCCTACGAGGTCGAGCACATCAGCTCGCACGAGCAGCGCCTGTGGTGGCGCCGGCACATCGAGAGCGGCGACATGTCGCAGCCGCTCACGCCCGACCGCAAGCTCGCGGCGCTGGAGCGCCTCGTGCAGGTGGACGCCTTCGAGCGGTTCCTGCGGCGCCAGTACCTCGGGCAGAAGACCTTCTCGATCGAGGGCCTCGACGCCATGGTCCCGCTCACCGACGAGCTGATCGAGCTGCTCGCCGAGGCGGGCTGCGCGGAGGTCGTCTTGGGCATGGCCCACCGCGGGCGCCTGAGCTTCATCGCACACGTGGTCGGGCGGCCGATGGAGTCCATCCTCGCCGAGTTCGAGGGCCACATGGAGTTCAACACCGAGGACGAGGACGCCGAGTTCCAGCAGACGGCGGGCGACGTGAAGTACCACCTCGGCGCCGAGGGCACCTTCGTCACCCGCGTCGGCCGGCCGGTCACCGTCACCCTCGCCGCGAACCCGAGCCATCTCGAGCAGGTCAACGCCGTGGTGGAGGGGTCCACCCGCGCCCGCCAGACCGCGCGCCGGCCCGGCTACGCCTTCGACCCCAAAGTCGCGGCGCCCGTGCTCATCCATGGGGACGCCGCCTTCACCGGCCAGGGCGTGGTCGCCGAGACCCTGAACCTGCAGGGCCTGCCGGGCTACACCACCGGCGGCACGATCCACATCATCGCCAACAACCAGATCGGCTTCACCACCGATCCGCAGGACTCGCGCAGCACCCACAACGCCTCGGACCTGGCGCGCGGCTTCGACATCCCGATCATCCACGTCAACGCCGACGACGTGGAGGCGTGCATGACCGCGGCGCGCCTCGCGGTCGCGTTCCGCGCCGAGTACGGCCGGGACGTGCTGATCGACCTGATCGGCTACCGCCGCCTGGGGCACAACGAGGTCGACGAGCCCGCCTACACGCAGCCGGTGATGAGCCGCACGATCAAGGCGCACCCGCCGGTCTCCAAGATCTACGGCAAGCGGCTGATCTCCGAGGGCCTCATCAACGAGGACCGCTTCAACGAGCTGCTGTCGACGGCCGAGCGGCGGATGGGCGAGGCGCATCGCGCCGTGACCAGTCAGGGCCGCTCCGGCGAGGTCGAGGAGGGCTCGCCGCGGCCGGGGCACGTCCCGCCGCCGGACACCGCCGTCGACCGGGAGCTGCTGCTCGACCTCAACGAGCAGCTCATCGCGGTGCCCGACGGGTTCACGGTCCACCCCAAGCTCCGCCCGCAGCTGGACCGCCGGCGGCAGGTGATGGGCGACGAGGGCGGCATCACCTGGGCGCACGCCGAGGGGCTCGCCTTCGCCTCGCTGCTGGTGCAGGAGGGCGTCCCGATCCGGCTCACCGGCCAGGACAGCGGCCGCGGCACGTTCAGCCAGCGCCACCTGGAGCTGCACGACGTCGGCGAGGGCGAGACCTGGACGCCGCGCACCGGCCGCACCCACGTGCCGATGAAGAACCTGCGCGGCGCGCAGGCCAGCTTCGAGCTGCACAACAGCCCGCTGTCCGAGGCGGCCGCGATGGGCTTCGAGTACGGCTACAGCACCCGCGCCGTCGACGCCCTGGTGCTCTGGGAGGCCCAGTACGGGGACTTCGTCAACGGCGCCCAGATCATGATCGACCAGTTCATCGTGTCCGGCCGCGCCAAGTGGGGTGAGAAGTCCCGCCTCACGCTGCTGCTGCCGCACGGGTACGAGGGCAACGGCCCCGAGCACTCCTCGGGCCGCGTCGAGCGCTTCCTGCAGCTGGCGGCCGAGGACAACATCCGGGTGGCCAACTGCAGCACCGCCGCCCAGTACTTCCACCTGCTGCGGCGCCAGGCGCTCGGACTGAAGCCGCGCCCGCTGATCATCTTCACGCCCAAGAGCCTGCTGCGCCTCAAGGGGGCGGCGTCGGCCCTGCCGGACCTGGCCGAGGGACGGTTCCACCCGGTGCTCGACGACCCGACGGCCGGCGACCCCGCCGAGGTGACCACGCTGCTGCTGTGCAGCGGCAAGATCTACCACGAGCTCCAGGCCCACCCGTCGCGGGCCGAACGGCCGGACCTGGCCGTCGCCCGGGTCGAGCTGCTGTACCCGTTCCCGGAGTCCGACCTGGGCGAGCTCTTCGCCCGCTACCCCGGCCTCGCCCGCGTGGTGTGGGTTCAGGAGGAGCCGCGCAACATGGGCGCCTGGGAGTTCATGTGGCCGCGCCTGCGCGACCGGGTGGTGCCGGAGGGCGTCGAGATCCTCTACCGCGGCCGCGACCGGCGCGCGAGCCCCAGCGAGGGCTACCCGCAGGCCCACCAGGCCGAGCAGGAGCGCATCCTGGCGGACGCCCTCGCCAGCGGCCGCTAGCGGGCCGCCGCCGGCACCGCGCCACCCGGCGCGGTCCGGCGGCGACGCGGCGGAGGTCTGGCGCCGCCTCGGCCCCGTGGTGCTGCCCCCGGAGGCGGCCGTCGCGCGCCCCCTCGCGCTCCTGGCGGCGATGCCGCCGCAGGGGCCGCCGGTGGCCTCGTGGTCGCGCGTGTCGCGCACCGCGCTCGTGCTCGGGCGGGCGGCCCGCGACCCCCCGCTGGACGACGCCGCCCTCGCGGCCCGCGGCATCCCCGTGCTGCGCCGTCGGTCGGGCGGCGGGCCCGTGCTCTGGGACCCCCCGCTGCTGTCGCTGGACGTCGCGGTCCCGCCCGGGCACCGCCTGGCCGGCCGCGACCTGGCGCTCTCGTACGCCTGGCTGGGCGAGGCCGTGGCCGAGGCACTGCGCGCGCTCGGGCTCCCGGCCGCCGCGGTCCCCGTGCCCGCCGCCCGGGCGGCGGCCGCCTCCCGCGATGCGGTCTCGCTGCGGGCCGCCCGCACGTGCTTCGGCGGGCTGTCCCCCTTCGAGGTGTGCGTGGACGGCCGCAAGGTGGTGGGCCTGTCGCAGGTGCGCCGGCGGACCGGCGTGCTGTTCCAGTGCGGGATCGCGCTGCGGCTGGACGCCCCCCTGCTGGCGGAGCTGCTGGAGCCCGATCCGGGCGAGCGCGCGCGGCTGGCTGCGGCCGTGGGCACCCGTGCGGCGGGTCTGGACGAGACGGCGGCCGTGGGCGCCGGCGAGGTCGTGCGCGCGGTGGAGGCGGCCCTCGCACGGCGCGAGGGGGTGCGGCTGCGGC